>JANQII010000095.1 GCA_028282195.1 Prolixibacteraceae bacterium | reverse complement strand
TCTTGAATTAACGTGTTACTCATCGGATGACTAAAATGCTCAATATCAACAGAGTCATCCGATGAGTTTTTCAACGAAACTTTATGAACGCACTACTAGGCACGTTTTTTTCATATACTAAGGATGCCTGAGTGTAAAGGGTTTTAGCTACTGTAATTAATAAAATTGTTCATTTTTATAGTTAGATGTTTTTACCGTAGTTTATTATTCTTTCGAATTTCGGGTATCCTGTTTTTTTGAATTAGCTATGGATGAGTAAGTAGGAATTCTGAAAAGCTAATCAAATTAAACACTTTGAATCTACTTTGAACCTTTGTTTTCCTGTTTCTCTTTTACCTTCCCATCTTTTATTATATATTCGTTTTGTAAACTTAAGCCAATCCAATGCAAAAGGAACAAATCAATGAATTATTCAGAGCTGTTTCAAAAAGCGATGAAGTTTCCTACGAAAAGCTTTTCAAACTATACTTTCCAAGGCTTTATTCTTTTGCCCTGAAGATTGTCCGGGATGAAGTTTATGCTAAAGATATTGTTCAAAATGTTTTTATTAAAATATGGGAGAAGCCTGAAGTTCTTCGTGTTGATTATCCTGAGGCTTTTATTTACAGGATGGTTCGAAATGCAAGCCTGAACTTTGTCCGTCACTTAAAAATTGTCGATAATTTTAGGGAAGAAGTCAAAGATCACTTTATGGGAGAGGAGCTTTACCACATTGATATGGTAGGCGACGAACCCTATATTTTAATCAGGGAGGAATTACATCAGCAAATTATGGATGTAATGAACAACTTGTCTCCTAAATGCCAAACTGTTTTTAAAATGAGCCGTCTGGAGGGATTGAAAAACCAGGAAATTGCTGATCAGCTGGGAATCAGTATCAAAAGTGTGGAGAAACACATCTCAAAGGCTCTGACCATCTATCGTGATAACTTTTCAGGTTATATTCCTTTACAGATCGTACTACTTACCTTGCCGGGCTTAGTGTAAGTGTTCTGATTTCTCCTTTATTTTTTGTTTAGACGAATTTATTAGGGAAGTTTATCGTTTTTTTTGGGAACCATGGTAGGGTTTCCACTCTTTTCATGTGTTACCTGATTGAAAGGTGATATTATGGAGAATAAAAAGACAATTGAAAAGATAATTCATTCTTACTTTAATGGGCAGTTGAATGCAGAGAAAGAAAAGGAATTAAGTGAATGGATTAAAGCTGACTCTAAGAATAAGAAATTTTTTGAATCGGTGAAGAAGAAGCTTCGTGCTGAATCAATTCAACATCAACTCATAGATCAATCCTGGTCAGAACTACAGTCACGCATATATATTAATAACCAGTTTAAAAGCAGAAAGCAAACTCTAATAAGAAGATTGAATACAAATTTTACAAGAGTTGCAGCAGTTGTTCTGGCCATTGTTGGTTTAAGTTTTTTATTAGCTCAGATTATGCCTCGTTTTGATCAGTTGAATAAAGAAATAAGCTGGTTTGAGACAGTTGCACCACGGGGAGAGAAGTCGATGATAAGTTTGCCCGATGGTTCGAAAGTATGGTTGAATTCAGAAACAATTATTCAGTATCCCAGTAATTATATTGAAGGAAACCGCGCGATCAGATTAACAGGCGAGGCGTACTTTGAAGTTGAAAAATTTAAGGGATCAACTTTTACTGTAAAGACAAATGATTATACCGTTGAGGTGCTTGGTACCAAATTCAATGTAATGGCTTACGAGGATTTTAACCGAACAGAAACTTCACTGATTGAAGGTAAGGTAAGGATAAGACACAAAAACCGGGCAATTGAAATGGAGCCAGGGCAGGAATTAAGTTTTCAGGATAATCAGTTTTTTCTGGAAAAGAAAGATACCCGCCAATCAACACGTTGGAAAGATGATACCTTCGATTTTAATCGTGTACCACTGAACGAATTAGTGAGGCGACTGGAGCGTTGGTACGATGTTGAGATCAATATGGAAGACAATGAATTGAAAGAAACAATTTATTCCGGGGTATTCAAAAATGAAGAAACAATCTGGCAGGTGCTCAATATTTTACAGTTGACATTGCCGATTGAATACGAACGAACAGACTTTAGAAAAATCGAAATAAAACAGAAAAAATAAGTTGCCTATGATAAAACAAAATGGGGAATGCCCACCATTCCCCATCTTCTAAATTCGTGTTAATTATCAAGTATTAACTACAAATCAATTCAAAATTATGAAAAAAAATGAACTGATCAATGGAAAGCTTATGCCTTTTCGTCGATGGAAAATTGTATTAATTATGAAACTTCAATTGGTATTTATTTTGGGGATTTTGCTTCAGTCGTTTGCGAATGTGTCAGTTGCACAATCCCAAAAAATAAACCTGGAATTAAAAAATAACACCTTAAAAGAAGTTCTTCAGATAATTGAAGATCAATCGGAGTATTCTTTTATTTATAAAGATGAACTATTATCTCCGGACAGAAAATATTCAGGCGATTTCAAAAACAAATCAGCTACTGAGGTACTGGACGAAGTTTTGGAAGGTGAGAACTTAAGCTACATGGTTAAAGGCCGTGTAATCGTTATTCTGGCCGATGAAGAAGCAAAGAAAAATGCTCAACAAGGGGGGACTGTTACAGGAAAGGTTACCGATAGCGATGGACAAGCCATTCCCGGGGCAACAGTATTTATTAAAGGAACAGCTAAAGGCACAATAACTGATATGGATGGTAACTATTCATTAGAAGTCCCTGCTGGTTCAGATGTGATAGTTTTTTCATTTGTAGGAATGAAAACTGAAGAAATCAATATTGAAGGACGTTCAAAAATTGACATTGTGCTTTCTCCTGATGTGATTGGTATTGAAGAGGTCGTAGCCGTTGGGTATGGAACCATGAAAAGAAGTGATATTACCGGTTCTGTTGGTTCAATGGAAAGCGCAAAAATTATTGAATCACGCAATACAAGCTCAGTAGGGGCACTTCAAGGTAAAGTTGCTGGGGTTGATATTGTACGCACAAGTAACAAGCCGGGTGGTGGTTTTAATATCAATGTTCGTGGTATTAACACATACCGTGAAAATACCAATCCTCTCTATGTTGTAGATGGAATTACCGTTGATAACATTGACGATATAAACCCGGAAGACATTGAAAAAATTGATATTTTGAAAGATGCATCTTCTGCGGCAATCTATGGTTCCCGTGGTGCAAATGGTGTTATAATTGTAACTACTAAAGGTGGAGAAGAAGGCAAAACTTCAATTGAATACAATGGTTATGTTGGTTTAAAAGAAGCATATAATCTTCCTGAAATAATGAATGCCGAAGAATGGGTTCAATTTGCTTTGGATTCCCAGGTTGGCAAAGGAAACTCAAATCCTCAGCTATCAGATTTCTTAAGCCAGGAAGAAATTGATATGTACAACAGTGGTGCTGATGTAAACTGGCCCGATAAAATGTTACGTACGGCAATGATTACAAACCACTCGCTTACTATTTCCGGAGGACAAAATGGACATGTTTACTCTTACGGTGGTAGCGTTACATCTGATGAAGGTGTTGTGGGTAACGAAAAATACGAAAGGATGACTCTCCGCTCGAACAATGAGAAGAAGTTCAACAACTATCTGAAAGTTGGATTGCGTAATAACATGTCCTACTCTGTGCGTGATGAAGGATCAAAAGAAGCATTCAGAAGTGCTTACCGTTTACGTCCGATTGGCAAGGTATATGATGAGGATGGTGAACTAAAATTATGGCCTTCACCAAGAGAAACTCAAATTTCTAACCCACTGGTTGATATGAACGAAGTAACTCGCGAAACCCGCAACATTCACTATTTTGCAAATTTGTACATAGAAATTAAACCTACAAACTGGATGACTTTCACTTCAACCTTTTCTCCGGATATTAAATTTCAACGTTACGGGGAATATAGAGGTTTGAATACAAAATCAGCAAAGGGCCAGCCTAAAAACCGAAGGGCATATTACGATACATATAACTTTTGGCGTTATACCTGGGACAATATCCTTAATATTGAAAGAAGCCTGGCAGGACATAACCTGAAAGGAACATTCGTATCCTCAATTTACAAGCACCGTCACGACGGAAGCGATACACAAGTGAGAAACTTTTCTACAGATGACTACTTATTCTATAATATAGGGGCAGGCTCTGATATTCGTGAATTAAAGACTAATTACAATATGGAATCACTCGCTTCATTCTTAGGTCGTATTTCATGGGATTATCAAGGGAAATACTATGCAACTGTAAACGCTCGCTACGATGGTAGTTCACGTTTGGCACCGGGTAACAAATGGGCATTTTTCCCATCAGCTGCTATAGCATGGCGTGTCAGTGAGGAAAACTTTATGGAAAATGCCGGGAATATTTCCAACCTGAAAGTTCGTTTAAGTTATGGTAAAACCGGTAGTGCATCGGTTGACCGTTACCAATCGCAAGTGAATATGGATAGTGGTTTCTATGATTTCGGAAATCAAGGAGTTCCTGCTATTGCAATTGGTGGTTTGGCAAATTATGGCCTTACCTGGGAAGAGACTGCTGAATTAAACCTGGGTATTGACTTTGGATTCTTTAACAGTCGTATTTCAGGTTCATTGGAATTATATAACCGAGAATCAGAAAATATGCTGTACAATCGTGAAATTCCAACCATTACAGGATTTGAAAAAATATGGGATAACGTTGGTTCATTGAAAAACCAGGGGCTTGAATTGAGTTTAAATACGATTAATGTCAAAAATGTTGATTTTGAATGGAGCACCAGCCTGACATTCTCTACCAATAAAAACGAAATTATTGATATTGATGGTTCCAAGCAAGATAACCCAGGGAACCAGTGGTTTATCGGAGAAGATATTACAACGCACTGGGAATATGAACTAGCCGGTTACTGGCAGTTAGATGAAGCTGCTGAAGCTGCAAAATATTCTCAAGATCCGGGCGAAGTGAAAGTTGTTGACCAAAACAACGATGGCAAAATTGATACAGAAGACCGGGTTTTCATTGGCAAAGAAACTCCGGACTGGTATGGAAGTATGACAAACACAGTTAGGTATAAAAACTTTGATCTGGCTGTTTTCCTAACAACCCGTCAGGGACAAATGCTGAAAAGCGAGTTCCATGACAAATTTGCCTGGGACCAGGACGGACGCTTTAATGGTTTGAAAGTGAATTACTGGACACCTGACAATCCGAATGGAACATGGCATCAACCAGGAAATGCAGGACCTTACAGAGGTATTGAAAACTTCCAGGAAACATCATACTGGAAAGTAGGCTACATAAACTTTGGTTATACGTTAAACAAAAGTACTGTTGAGCGATTGGGAATGGAAAAAGTCAGATTATATGTGTCTGCTCAAAATCCTTTTGTATTCACCGACTACGAAGGTTGGGATCCTGAAAATGCCAGTCAAAACACATGGGGCTATGCATTCATGTCACGTAGCATATTGTTCGGGTTAAATGTTAATTTCTAAAATCCATTAAAATGAAGACAATATATAAATTGAAATATTACCTATTCGGAGTTGTATTATTGTTTGCAGCAACTTCGTGCGAAGAATTCCTGGAAGAAGAAAACCTTTCAAAAGTCTCAGATCAGACTTATCTGGTTACCGAAGATGCATTTGAAGAGCTGGTAAATGGCACATACGCATCTGTTCGTGATTACAGCAAATCGCATGATCTTGATTTTTATGGAGTTGATGTTTACACTCGCGAAGGAAAAGTAGAAGGGGATAAACCATTAAACGATTACACGAACATAACTTCATTTTTAGAAGAGTCCAAAAAAAACTGGAAAAGAAGCTACCGGGCAATTTCAAAGTGCAATACGGTAATTACAAGAGCAGAAGAAATTGGTGGAGATCTAAGCGAAAACATCAAAAATCTAAGATTGGCTGAGGTAAAAACAATTCGTGCGCTTAATTATTTTTATTTAGTACAGCAATTTGGAGGAGTACCTATTCTTTTAGAAGAAGTACGTGGAGTAGAAATTAACTATGTTAGAAACACTGAGGCAGAAGTATACGTGCAGATTATTAAAGATTTAGAAGAAGCTATTCCGGATCTGCCTATGTCTGTTAGTCAGTTTGGACGCGTTTCTAAAGGAGCAGCACAACATTTATTAGCAAAAGTTTACCTGACCCGTGGTTATACTTCAGCAGGTTCATCAGCCGATTATGCTACCGCTGCTCAATTGGCAGAGACAGTAATTAATTCGGGTGAGTATCGTTTGTTGAATACTTTTGCTGAAGTTTTTGATTTTGATAATCAACAAAATGACGAAATTATTTTCTCTGCGCAATTCTCATCCGATAACCTGTTTAATGGAGAAGGCAACAATCAATACCAATTATTTATGTTTGGTTTTGATTCATATCCAGGAATGAACCGTACAAGTGATTATGGCCGGGCTAATCCAGCATGGCAACCAACTACTTTCTTCTACAATCTTTTTGTTGAAGGAGACAGTCGGGAAGAAGTTACTTTGGATCATACATTGTATGCTATTGAAGATGCGGATGGTTTCGTTGTTGGCGATACTGTTATTCATTTTCCAAAAGTTGCATGGACACAAGCTCAAAAGGACGCTGTAAGTTACTATGTGTACAACCCGGATGAATACATGATTAATACTGACTTTGGTAGCAATCAGTATCCTATCTTTAAAAAATTCCGTGATCCGCTTGCGCCATACGGTGACAATGCAGGAACACGTGATGCAAATATTTTCCGTCTGGCAGAAACTTACTTAATTGCAGCAGAAGCACAATTACAAGCAGGTAACTCTGGTGCAGCACTGGCTCATGTAAATGCAATTCGTAACCGTGCTGCAAAAGATGGAACTGATTTAAGTTTGTCATCGGTTTCTATTGATGATATTTTAGATGAACGAGCAATAGAATTGGCAGGTGAAGTCAGTCGCTGGATTGACCTGAAACGTACTGGAAAATTGTCGGAACGGGTATTGATGTACAATCCACATGTTCAGTTGCATCATACATCAGCAATAGATGATCATTATTTGTTACGTCCAATTCCTGAATCAGAGATTCTATTGACAGAAGGAGCTTTAGAGCAGAACCCAGGTTACTAAAAGTTCATTTTTACAACATAGCTTGTTAAGCAACTTATAGTCAGAGGGTGTATTAAAAGTCTTTTGATACACCCTCGACTATTTCTCAATCACTAGTGTCATTTCAGGCATGACACAACACTAAATCTTAAGTAGTTATGATTTTACTTTCCAATATTGGCAGGTTGGCTATCGGTATGTCTTTTCTTATTTTATTTGCTTGTACTCAGAGTAATGGAGATCAGGAGCTTAGGCAGAATGCTGATTTTGTAGATCCGTTTATTTGTACTTCTGATGACCATGGACAAACTGATCCGGCAGCAGCTGTACCCTTTGGTATGGTTAAACCGTGTCCGGATACCTGGCCAATTGCTCATTCCGGTTATGATTATTCTGCTAACGAAATGATTGGTTTTTCGCATACCCGCTTTTCCGGGGTTGGTTGCAGAGGTGTAGGGGGTAATATTCGCCTTTTGCCGTTTCTTGGAAATGATTCAGTTCCTGATAAAATCGCCTATCTGAAGGAAAGTGAGAAAGCAAGCCCCGGTTTTTATTCTGTTGAACTAACAAATGGTATCAAAGTAAAATTGACTGCCACCCGGCAAGTTGCATTCCATCACTATACTTTTCCTGAATCAAATCAGGCAACCATTGCAATTGATCTGACCAGTTCGTTTGTGTCGCATATTTCTGAGGAGCACAAGATTAATGAAGAAGGGATTATCAGCGGAATGCTTAGCTCTGTAAATATTTGCAAAAAAGGAAAATATACGTTTTACTACGCGCTTTGGCTGGATAAAGAAGTGGTTTTTGAAGAAAGTGAATCAACTATTTTATGCCGTTTTGCTACAGATAAACAGGAAGTAGTAAAGGCGTACTGTGCCTTGTCATCAGTAAGTTCAGAAAATGCGGTTAAAACATTAAAAGAAAAGAGAAGCATGTCTTTTGAAGAAGTACGAACTGCTTCTTCTGAAAAGTGGAATGATCTTCTGAAAACCGTTGATGTGGAAACGGCAAATGATACTTTAAAGCGTCTTTTTTACACCCACTTGTATCATGCCGTACAATCTCCGTTTATGATTCAGGATGAAAACGGTCAGTATCGGGGGAGTGATGGTAAAATCTATCAGGCTAATAGCTCGCCTTATTTTCATGGCTGGTCAATTTGGGATACCTTCAGGACCAAGCTGCCATTAGTTTCATTTCTGTACCCGGAAATTTATTCCCAAATGATGGAGTCGCTGGGGGAACTCTATCGGCAAGGAAAAGTTCCCTGGGCAACAGAAACTGAGCCTTTCATAACGGTACGAACAGAGCATTCGTTAGTTGTATTGCTTGAAGCCCATCGTAAAGGCTTGTTGACTTTTTCACTGGATGAAATCTATCCTTTATTGAAAGAAGAAGCGAAAACACTGCCCTTTAAATCCCCGGATAATGTTTTGGAATCCAGTTTTGACCTTTGGGCTTTATCAGAAATTGCAAGAGATTTGGGGTATGTTGAAGATCAGCGGTTTTATTTAAAGAAAGCATTTGAGTACCGGAAGCTTTGGGAAGAGAAGTTTCTATTTATGGATGAGCATGCTGATATTATGCATGGTGATGGGCTTTACGAAGGTACCCTTTGGCAATACCGCTGGTTTGTACCGTTTGATATTGCCGGAATTCAGGAATTGATGGGAGGAAAACAGGTTTTTGAAGATCAGTTGGATTATTTCTTTGAAAACGAATTGTTTAATATTGGAAATCAGCCGGATATTCAGGTTCCGTATTTGTATGCGTATACCAATTCGCCCTGGAAAACACAAAGATTGGTTCATCAACTTTTAACACATCCTACTAACAATTGGTATGGAATCCATAAGAAGTGGAAAACTCCTGAATACCGAAAGGTATTTTCTGATTCTCCGCGAGGGTATATTTCTGAGATGGATGATGATGCCGGTACCATGTCTTCCTGGTTTGTTTGGTCTGCGATGGGACTCTATCCTGTTTTTCCCGGTAGTACACAATTGGTAATAAATACCCCTCTTTTTGAGAAGATTACCATTAATCTTGGTGGTAATCGTTTGATAATAAATGCACCAGGTGTATCTTCAGAAAACAAATACATACAGGAAACCTATTTCAATGGAGAAAAGTTAAATTCATCTTTTATCGATTTTAATACAATCAAAAATGGGGGAGTTATTGATATTAAAACTGGGAACATACCCAATAAGAATTGGGGAATTGAATAATATTTTTTCTTAATTTCGTTTTTGTGTCAAAACAAAAATGAAAGATATTCTAAGTAACAGCTACTAAGATTTGATTTTAAAGTATTTAATGAAATTATAAAACACATGAGGACAGTTTGTATTGAAATCAAAAGAGTATTTTTCGTCCTGTTTATACTCATTGTCAATATTGGAGGGATAAATGAAATAACTGCCCGGGAATCAAAAACCATTTTGATCACTGATTTTGGTGCAGTTCCTGATGGAAAAAAATTAAATACAGAAATTATTCAAAAGGCAATAGATGAAGTATCCCAAAATGGTGGAGGTAAAATCATTTTTACCGAAGGTACCTTCCTTTGCGGCAGTATTGTACTAAAATCGAATGTAGAATTACACTTGAAAGAAGGTGCAGTTTTACTTGGGAGCGCCAATCCGTATGATTACCGGGAAATGAAAAAAAAGCAAAGTCCAAAGTCCAATGTAAGGGATGATAAATCAGAGTTGGCTTTTTTGCTTGCCGATGGGGCAAAAAACATTTCACTCACAGGTAAAGGAACAATTAACGGACAAGGCCGTGAACTGGCACTGGCAATTGACAGCCTGCACCATATTGGTGAAAAAGTTGACCCAAAATACAACTATCGCAGAATGCGTCCTCATGAAACAGCGCGTCCCAAGTTATTTCGATTTTCAAAATGCCATAATGTAAATGTTTCAGGCTTGAATTTACAGGATGCTGCCTGCTGGGGGCTTTCATTCGAACTTTGTTCCAATCTTGTTTTGGACAGTTTGAATATTTTAAGCCGTGATTACTGGAACAATGATGGCATGGACATTACAGACTGCAAAAATGTTAGGGTAACAAATTGTGATGTCAATTCGGCAGATGATGGTATTTGCCTGAAATCATACAATCCGGGGCATTGGAACGACAGTGTTTATATTGCTAATTGCACCGTTCGCAGTAGTGCCAGTGCCATTAAGTTTGGAACTGCTTCGTATGGAGGATTTAAGAATGTAACCATTGAAAATATCAAGGTTTTTGACACTTTTCGTTCAGTAATTGCTATTGAATCTGTTGACGGGGGAGATATTGAAAATATTAAGGTTTCCAATATCGTGGCAAAAAATACAGGAAATGCGATCTTCATTCGCCTGGGGCATCGTGGTGGAGAAAAGCCCGGAACGGTAAAAAATATTCATATTAAAGATATAAAAGTAGAAGTACCATTTGGAAGGCCAGATATTGATTATGATATGAGAGGGCCTGAAGTAAATTTTTTCCACAATCCTTTCCCATCACCGATTACTGGGATTCCCGGACATCAAATAGAGAATGTAACGCTTGAAAATATCGAAATAAGTTATCCTGGTCGTGCTTCGAAAGGAATGGCTTATATACCCCTAAGCCGTCTGGATCAGGTTCCAAATAAGATAAAAGATTATCCGGAGTTCTCTATGTTTGGGGAATTACCCGCCTGGGGTTTTTATGTGCGGCACGTAAAAAACATTACTTTGAAAAATGTAACTTTAAATCTGGAGGAATATGATTTTCGTCCTCCGTTTGTTTTTGATCATGTTTCAAAAATAAAAATGGAACAATTGAACTTGCCGGAAGATAATCGAAAGATTGTGATTAAGGATGTTCATGGAATTGAACTTGATGAGGAGATGAAAAAATTTCTTGTGGAAAAAGAGTAAGGGTATAATTATCAGCTTTAATCTGCCAGTCTTATTGCTGGAATACTGAGCTGAAAATAAAATAAAAGATATTCAAAAATGAATTGGACAAAAAACGTATTCTTCAAAACCATGAGTTTTACTGTTCTAATGTTAGTGACTTTTGCTTGCGGGGTTAAAAAAGAACAACATTCCGGCAAGGAAATTCGACCAGTAGATCTTGTATATAATCAACTTGATACTGAGAATTCACGTTGGTTTTTTTTCTCTTCAGCGTGTCGCCCGTTTGGAATGGTGAATTTGAGTCCCGATACCCAGATTGGAGGGGCATGGGGAAGTGGTTACCGTTACAACACGGATACAGTTAAGGGTTTCAGCCACATTCATGCCTGGCAGTTATCCGGTTTGTCCGTAATGCCTGTTGTTTTAAATGATAAAAATTCGGAGACCATTTTCACTGATTTTTATTCCCATTTCAGTCATGAAACAGAACAAGTAAGTCCGGGTTACCATTACCTGGAACTGGATCGTTATGAAGTTAACGCAGAAATTACCAGTACAAAACGTGTAGGGTTTCATAGATACACTTTTAAGGGTGAAGGAAAATCAGCATTGTTGGTAAACTTAAATACACTATTAGGGCCATGTGAAAATATAGATGGGATTCTTAAAAAGACCAATAAAAATATTGTAGCCGGTGAACTTACGAATGCCCCGACCCGACGTCGTCCGAAGCCGACAAAAGTTTTTTTTCAGATAGAATCGAATGTGAAAATTGAAAAAATTGAAAAAGATAAAGCTACCGGTAATTATTTACTGTATTTCGATGACCATTCAGGTGAAGTGCTGTTGAAAGCCGGAATTTCATATACTTCAATTGAAAATGCAGCAAACAATATTCAAGTTGAATTACCACACTGGGATTTTGAAAAAGTTGTTGCAGGTTCAAAAGAAGAGTGGAACCTTCTTTTAAAACGCATTCAAATTAAGGGAGGTACGGAAATTCAACAGAAACGCTTTTACACCGATTTATGGCATGCGCTGCAGGGACGACGTATTATCAGCGATGTCAACGGTGCTTATCCTGATTACACAGGAGATGAGTTTCGCATCGGGCAGGTTCCTTTAAATGAAAATGGGAACCCTAAGTTTAATCATTATAATTCTGACGCATTTTGGGGTGCACAATGGACTCTAAATACACTTTGGGGATTGGTTTACCCTGAAATTTATAAGGAGTTTGTAAGTTCATTAATGCTATATTATACTGACGGGGGAATGGTTCCCCGCGGGCCATCAGGTGGTAATTACACCTTTGTTATGACCGGGGCATCGGCTACTCCATTTATTGTCAGCGCTATACAAAAAGGGATTATTACTGAAGACTTACCGGGGATTTATCATGCCCTGAGGAAAAATCATATGCCCGGTGGAATTATGGGAAAAGCGGGCTACGAGCACAATACAAGCTTTGGGGGAGGATTGGAGCATTACATCAAAAACGGGTATGTACCCTATCCAATCCCCGAAGGGAATTTTGGTTATCATCAGGATGGGGCCAGCCTGACAATGGAATATGCCTATCAGGACTGGACACTTGCACAGTTGGCTAAGAAAATGGGATTCATTGATGACTACAACTATTTCACTACACGTTCTAAAAATTATAAAAATGTATTTGATACCGTATCGAACTGGATGAGGCCTAAGGATATTAGTGGTAAATGGCTTCATGATTTTGATCCTTACAAATATGAACATGGTTTCAATGAATCGAATGGAGCACAATCTACCTGGTTTGTTCCACATGATTTGGAAGGGCTTGCAGAATTAATGGGTGGTAATGAAAAGGCTGTAGTTAAACTAAATGAGCAATTTAAAATTGCTGAATCCATGAATTTTACTGCCGGAACTTCACATGATCGTGAACTGCATCCGGAATATAGGCGAATTCCCATTAATTATGGAAACCAACCTTCTATACAAACAGCTTTTGTGTTTAACGAACTGGGTCGTCCCGATTTATCCCAGTATTGGGCCCGCGAAGTTGTTGAAAAAGCATTCTCCGGTTTTTCACCGGCCAGTGGTTACAATGGGGACGAAGATCAGGGACTGATGGGAAGTTTATCTGTATTGATGAAAATTGGATTGTTTCAAATGAATGGTGGAACGGAAGAAAATCCGGCTTACCAAATTGGCAGCCCAATATTTGATGAGCTTAAAATTCAACTTCAAAACGGGAAGACATTTACCATTCAAACCGTTAACCATTCAGATGTAAATTACAGGGTTAGAAAAGCAACCTTCAATAACAAAGAGTTGCATGAGCTTACATTAGACCATGATGAGATAAAAGAAGGAGGAAAACTTTTACTGGAAATGGGAAACTGATATATAGTTAGAATTCAGTAGTAAAAATGGAATAAAAAATAAACATGAAAAAATTAAGCAAATATTCTTTTGGGATTGGGGACCGTTTTGCCCACCAGGGGGAGGCGCAATTAAGTGCACTCGTTAAGGCTGCTCAGCTTGGAGTAGAATTTACACCTGTTTGGAATAAGTCAAACAGGGAACATACAACAATTGGCTCACATCCAGTGGATATCCGAAATGAAGCTGATCGTGCGGTAAAAAAAGTAGGTTGGCAAGGGGATTATTTTGTCGATGCTGATCACATTAACAGGTCAAACGTTGATTGGTTTATCGAAAGTTCCGATTTTTTCACACTTGATGTGGCTGATTTTATAGGAAAGAAAGTTGATCCTAAAGAACTGAAAAACTTTATGGATCAAAACGAAAAATATATAGGACAATTAAAAATACCAGGAATAGCAGAACCATTTGAAATAAGCAGGGATTTATTAAAGCAGATAGCTGAAAAATTCTTGTTTGCAGTCAAAGAAGCATCATTAATTTATAAGTACATAGCTGAAAAGAAAGGTCAGGGAACTTTTATTCCAGAGGTTTCAATGGATGAGGTTGAGGAAGCTCAAACTCCCTTAGAGTTGTTTTTTATACTCAGTGCTTTATCCTTTTATAATTTACCAGCACAAACCATTGCACCAAAATTTACCGGACGATTTAATAAAGGTGTTGATTATGTTGGCGACACAGCATTTTTTAAGAAAGAGTTCGGGCAAGACTTGTTGGTTCTCGATTTTGCTATTAAGGAGTTTAATTTGCCGGAAAACCTCAAGCTGAGCATACATTCTGGTAGCGATAAGTTTAGCATTTACCCAATAATGGGAGAATTGATTAAAAAGTACGACAAGGGAATTCATATAAAAACCGCTGGTACTACCTGGTTGGAAGAAGTTATTGGGTTGGCACTTGCAGATGATGATTCACTACAGTTAGTAAAGAAAATTTACATTGAAGCTTTGAACAAAATCGAGGAATTAAGTGCACCTTACGCAACAGTAATTGATATTAATTTTGAACAGTTACCAACAGAGTCAGAAGTCAAGGATTGGTCTGCTTCGAAGTTTGCAAATTCATTAAGGCACATTCCGGATCACCAGGATTATAATTCCAGTTTCAGGCAGTTAATGCATGTGGCATATAAGTTAGCAGCTAATATGTCCAATACATATACTGATGCTTTAAAAAAGCATAGTAAAATTGTAGGAGATCAGGTTTGTACTAACATTTATGAAAGACATATTAAGAGACTGTTATAGGGTTTAATCAAATAATTCCTCGTGGCTTGCCGTGAGGTTTCTCTATATTCTCCCCTAAAATTAGGGGATCTGCCTGCAGTAGGCAGGGATCTCATTCGGCAATTGCTGAATGACAGAGGGGGCTAATAATGAAAATTCGGGTTTCAGCTTTTTTGCTGAAATAAAGTTGGCAAAACCTGCAGCCTTAGGCAGGTACCCCCTTAACTCTGCAACGGGGATAGTCAACTTTAAGGACTTTCTTTAACGTGAGTTTTGGGTTGATCTTAACATTTTTCGGATCAGTTCATAATTAGGGTGGGTTACTGTCAGCTTTCTTTGTGGAAGTTTCGGGTTTCGGGTTAATGGAGACTGTGACCGAGACTGGAAACGGGTTT
>JANQII010000076.1 GCA_028282195.1 Prolixibacteraceae bacterium | reverse complement strand
GCATTAGGGTTTGCTGATTGCGATCTGCACATATAAATTTTGCCATGCCTCAAAGATAATAATTTCGTGTTTTTATAAAGTCCGACAGGCTCCTAGGAAACCCTTTAAAAAGTTATTTACTGTAGCATAAAAATTGAAATAAGAAAAGCCAGCCTACGGGCTGGTTTTTTGTACCGTTTTTCACCCCTCCGCTGGCGCTGATCTGTGATCAGTGTCTTGTTTGCAAAACAATAAAAGACTCTACATTTTACTATTAGTATTGTTTGCAACAATAGCCCCGCTTAACAGGGTACTTTCGGTAAAAAGCCCCAAAGGTGGCACAGTTTATTACGAATACGGTACAAATACGAGTACCACAGGAACAGTAAAAATCTGGACTGTCGAAGGTGGTGTACTTAAAAACAACAATGGTGGCACTTATGTTGAAGGCGAACTGTACCGTACCAAAACAACCGATGCCAGCGGGAAAACCACCGAAGAGTACAAGGACAAGCTTGGCCAGGTGATATTGAAAATAGCCGGGGGGACAGCTAAAACCTATTATGTGTACGATGACTTTGGCCTACTCCGCTATGTACTTTCGCCGGAAGCCACTGAAGCGATGGGTGGCACAACTTATTCCCCTGTCTCAGCCGAAGTTAAAGGCTTATGCTATTATTATGAGTATGATGGCAGAAAACGCATGGTGAAAAAACAATTGCCGGGGGCTGAAGAAGTGTTGATGGTATACGATGCCCGTGACCGGTTGGTATTGGTACAGGATGGTAAAACAAAGCAGGCAAACAGCAGTAAATGGCTGTATACCCTTTACGATGGTTTTAACCGTCTGGTACAAACCGGTTGGCTAAGTACAACCAAGACCTTTTCACAGGCACAAACCGACTTTAGTACAGTAAGTGACCTGGATGCAACCAGTGACCTGCCAGCAGGGTACACAACTGCTGCAGGTGATGTATTGACCCAAACTTTTTATGATACTTATGCCAGGGCAATGCCAGTGGCAAGTCCGGTACCGGTCCTGGTGAACAACAATGTCAAAGGAATGGTGACCCGTACCATTTCCGGTAAGCTGGACGAGAGCGGTGATATTGTTACCGACTTCTTTTATGATGACAAGTACAGGGTAATATATTTTAAAGAATCGCCATATACAGTTTGTCCCGACTTTTTGGGGAAGAACCGTATGTTAGGTAGTGTGAGAGGTCGGAAAACAAAATAGGAGGAAAACTATTTTATATTCCTCCTATTTGATTACCTAAATGATTGATTAACTAGATCAAGCCAAACTTATAAATCGTTTGGTGCTTATATTTTTTACCTGGTTTTAGCTCTGTTGACGGGAAGTTTGGTTTATTAGGAGAATCAGGGTAATGCTGTGTTTCCAAAGCTACACCTGAATAGCTCCCAAATTTTTTCTTACCATCAATAACCAGCTCAGGATTCCAGAAACCAGTGTATAATTGCATCCCTGGTTGAGTTGTTAAAACTTCCATTGCCCGGCCTGATTTTTCTTCGCTTAAAGTACCAACATAAATTAATTTGTAAGCATCGTTATCCAGCACATAATTGTTGTCGTATCCTGTTTCAAGGGTTGCAATACCAGCACCAAGTTTCTTTTTGGAAGAGAAATCAAATTCAGTTCCGGTTACAGGAATAATTTTCCCTGTTGGAATAGAATCTACAGATTCAGTCATTGATTTTGCCGTCATAACCAAATCATGGTTTTTAATATCTTCTTTTCCTCCTGTTAAGTTAAAGTAACTATGATTAGTAAGGTTTACAAGGGTTGTTTTGTCTGTTTCAGCTTCGTATTTAATTGAAAGTTCATTCTTATCATTCAATGAATAAATACAAACAACATCCAAATTGCCGGGATAACCTTCCTCGCCGTCAGGGCTTGTGTAACTTAGTTTTACACCAACCTCTTTATCTGATTCAAAAGTTTCAGCTTCCCAAAGTTTTTTATCAAAACCTTCCAATCCGCCATGCAAATGGTTTGGACCATTATTTACAGCACCAACAAATTCTTTACCATCGATTAAGCATTTTCCTTCAGCAATGCGGTTTCCAAATCTTCCAATGATTGAACCAAAATAAGGATAACTGCCAAGGTATTGATCGCTTATATAATCTTCTAATTTATCAAAACCACAAACTACATTCGTTAGCTCTCCATTTTTATCAGGAGTTTCAATTGAAGTTATAATCGCACCATAATTCGTAATTTTTACTGTTACCTGATTATTATTCCCGAGTATAAAAAGATCAGCATTTTTCCCGTTTGGAAGCATACCAAAAGACTTGCTACTTAGTTTCATTCTGTTTAATTTTAGGTATTATTACTGCAAAGTTAAAAGAATGTTTCAAACTGGTGGGTACTGGTAGGATAAAAATGAAAATGTTTTTTAATTTTGTAGTCATGTAAACCAAACCTGATGCTTGTGAAAGATATACAGATTGATGATAGTCTGGGGGTACCCAAATATCGTCAGATTATAAATTCCATTTACCGGTCAATTTTAAGTGGGAAGCTTAAGCATGGTGATAAAATTCCGTCCCTTAACCAGATTTGTGCAGAATATGATTTATCGCGCGATACCGTAATGGTTGCTTTTAATGAATTGAAGGCTAAAGGTGTAATTAACTCTATACCTGGAAAGGGATATTATATAAGCAGCACTGAAGTTAATGTTGACGAACGGATTTTTGTACTTTTTGATGAGTTGAATGCCTTTAAAGAAGATTTGTATACTTCTTTTTTGAATAGTCTTGATATAAAATCGAACGTTGACATCTACTTTCATCACTTTAATTATCAGGTATATAAAGATTTGATTACTGAAAGTGCCGGAAAATACACTTCATATGTGATTATGCCGGCTACATTTGATTATTCTGCTGATTTACTTGCTTTGTTGCCAAAGGATAATGTTTATATTATTGATAGGAATAAAGAAGATTTGAATGATTATCCGGTTGTTTACCAGGATTTTGAGTCGGATGTTTATAATGCCCTTGTGGAAGGGGAAGATTTGGTTCAAAAGTATGATAAGCTAATTATGGTTTTTCCGGGTGGCAAAGAACCTGAAGGGAGGATGACAGGCTTTGAGCGCTTCTGTAAAGAACGAAATATTGGATGTGAAATTCTCCGTAGTTTGATTGGGCGTGAAATTCAAAAAGGAGAAGCCTATTTTGTGCCTTCTGACCGTAACTTGGTGAAGCTTGTAAAAATGGCAAATGAGAAGAATTTTTCATTGGGAAAAGATTTTGGAATTGTATCGTTTAATGATACGATGCTGAAGGAAGTAGTAGCAGGCGGAATAACCACTATTTCTACGGATTTTGAGCTAATGGGCAGAACCTTGGCAAAGATGATTACTGAAAAGCAAAATGATCGGATTAGCAACCCATCCAGCTTGATCAGGCGCAATTCATTATAGTGTGTTAAAAATTAATAAATACTTGAATTTTTAGAACAATTATTTCTATTTTTGCCAACCAGTACCTACCAGTTGGTATAATAATTTGATTATGAATACTTTTAATATTGAAGATCACCCGCATAAAAGGTTTAATCCACTTACAAATGACTGGATTTTAGTTTCGCCACACCGGGCTAAACGACCATGGCAGGGGCAAGTTGAAAAAGCAATTGTTGATGAACGTCCTGCATATGATCCATCATGCTATTTGTGTGCGGGAAATGAGCGTGCAGGGGGCAAAAAAAATCCTGATTATAAAGGCACTTTTGTTTTTACAAACGATTTTAGCGCGTTGTTAGCGGATACTCCTGAGGGAGAAATAGACGATGGAAGCCTTTTTCAGGCAAAAAGTGAAAGTGGTATTTGCAAGGTAATTTGCTTTAGTGAAAACCATAGTTTGACTATTCCCGAAATGGAAGTGTCGGATATTCGCAGTGTTGTTGATGTTTGGTGTGAGCAATTTGAGGAGCTTGGTTCTAATGAGCTTATAAATTACGTTCAGATATTTGAGAATAAAGGGGCGATTATGGGATGTTCAAATCCCCACCCACACGGACAAATCTGGTCGTCTTCAAATGTTCCGGTTGAACCAGCTAAAGAATCAGTTACCCAAAAAGAATACTTCGATAAAAATGAAAAGACCCTTCTTGAAGTTTATGTGAAAGCAGAGTTGGAGAAGAAAGAGCGTTTGGTTGCTGAAAATGAACATTTTGTAGCTTTAGTCCCTTTCTGGGCAGTATGGCCTTTCGAAACAATGATAGTTAGTAAAAGAGCTGTTCAAAATATAGTACAGCTTACTGATGGTGAAAAAACAGGACTGGCTGATATTTATAAGCAACTTACTGTAAAGTATGATAATTTGTTTGAAACGTCATTTGCATATTCTGCCGGTTTGCACCAGGCACCAACCGATGGAAAAGATTATCCGGAATGGCACTTGCATATGCACTTTTATCCGCCCTTATTAAGGTCAGCAACTGTCAAAAAATTTATGGTTGGATATGAAATGTTGGCTACGCCCCAGCGTGATATTACTGCAGAACAAGCTGCTAAGCGTTTGCGTGATTTATCAGATATTCATTATAAAAATAATAAATAACTAATTCAATAACTTATGGCTAAAATTAATGCATTAAACGAGAAAATTAACGGAGGGAATAATGCTTTATTCCAGGAATTATATGGCACTGATGCTGCAACATTGAAAGCTCAGGCTGATCGTTATGCCGATTTGATGAGTGACTTTGAAAGTACTTATGGTAACGATGATGTTGAATTGTTCAGCTCTCCGGGGCGTACTGAAATTGGTGGTAACCACACAGACCATAACTATGGGCGTGTATTAGCTGGTGCTGTTAACCTTGATAACATTGCTGTAGCAGCTAAAAACGGTACAAATACGATTCGTATTAAGTCCGTTGGATATCCTGAGTTCCAGGTTGACCTTTCTACCTTGGAAATAGATGAATCTCAATTCTATACTTCTTCTTCATTGGTAAAAGGTATTTGTGCCCGTATGAAAGAAGTCGGTTACGAGATTGGCGGTTTTGATGCTTGTATTGAAGGACGCGTACCTAAAGGTTCAGGTTTGAGCTCTTCAGCTTCATTTGAAGTGTTGATAGGTGCAATTGTAAATCATCTTTTCAACGACGGAAAAATGAGTGGTGTTGAGAATGCAATCATTGGACAATGGTCTGAAAATAATTATTTCGGAAAACCTTGTGGTTTGATGGATCAAACAGCATGTTCTGTTGGTGGTTTGATTACCATTGATTTTGAAGATCCTGCAAATCCAATCGTTAAAGAAGTTGATTTTGATTTCGTTTCAACCGGATATTCATTAGTAATTACTGATGTAGGTGGTGGTCACGATGATCCTGCTTCACAGGCTGAATACGCTTCTCTGCCTACTGAAATGAAGTCTGTAGCAGCAGAACTTGGTGTTGATGTATTGAGAAAAGTTACGTTGGAGCAAATTGTAGAGGAAATACCTGCTATCCGGGAGAAAACAGGTGACAGGGCAATTCTTCGTGCATACCACTTCCAGGGAGATAACCAACGTGTTGTTGACCAGGTAGCAGCATTGGAAAATAAAGACTTCCAGGCATTCTTGAAAATGGTTGTTGAGTCTGGCTACAGTTCATATATGTACAATCAGAATATTTTTGATGTAGTTCATAAAGATGAGCAAGTTGTTTCTTTGGCACTTGCACTTAGTGAAATGGTATTGAAAGGCCATGGTGCATGGCGTGTTCACGGTGGTGGGTTCGGTGGCACTATTCAAGCTTTTGTTCCACAGGAAAAATTGGATGAGTATGTTAAAACCCTTGAGCATGTTTATGGTGAAGGTTCTTGCCATAAATTATTTATCCGTTCAAAGGGTTCTATCAAGCTTGAATTATAATTTGAAAAAGGATATAGGTTATTATTTAAGTTATAAATGTTGAATTAAAGAGTGCCGGTTAGTTAGTTAATCGGCATTCTTTGTTAAAGGAAATCATTAAAGCTTAGGAAATAATAATCTATATTTCATAAAAAAAATATAAATTGCCCAAGTAAAATCGCTCGTATATTTTTTATGATGTATGATATTATTGGAGATGTTCATGGCCGGGCAGAATTATTAAAAGGCCTGCTCAAAGAGCTTGGGTATAAGAAAAAAAATGGTTTTTATATGCATTCGGAGCGTAAAGCCATTTTTGTTGGCGATTTTATTAATCGAGGGCCTCAAATTCGGGAAACAGTCAGGCTTGTCCGGTCAATGGTCGAAGAAGGTAATGCACTTTCAATTCTTGGAAACCATGAACTTAACGCAATTATCTTTAATTTGAAGGATAAAGTTGGAGGACGTTTTTATAAAAGAACATCAAAATTAAGATTAAACCTTTTTCAAACATTAAGTGAGTTTTCACTTTATCCGGATGAATGGAAAAGCCATCTGAAATGGATGCGTACCTTACCCATGTTTCTTGATCTGGATAAAATCAGGGTGGTACATGCATGTTGGAAAGATGAAAATATTGACCTGCTTAGACAAACCATGTCTGCCTCAAAGTTGAAAAAGTCTTTTTTACGTAAGATCATTAAAAATAATTCAGAAGTTTCTAAGGCATTTTGGCAAACCTGTAAAGGAATAGATTTCCAGTTACCTAATGATTTACTCATTTTTGATGATATGGGCAGGCCACATCGGACATTTCGCTCAAAATGGTGGGTAGATCCAGCAGGGATGAGTTTCAAGGATATTTCATTTGAATCCCGGTTTGAACTTCCAAATTATACAATACCTTCTGAAATATTGAAGCCACAAAAAGCGTATACCGATGATGCCCCAATTGTTTTTTTCGGGCACTATTGTTTGAAAAACGGTGGAAATATCATTTCAAATAATCTGTGTTGTCTCGATTCATGTGTCAGTCGCAATGGTAAATTAACTGCATATCAGTGGAATGGTGAAGATATTCTTCTTCCCCAAAATCTAGTTAAATTTTAGTCAGTGTTGTATATTTCTGATATTTAGTGTTTTATGTGATCCTTTGAGCTTGAGAAAAATTGTATGCTTTTTTTAATTTTTCCTATTGCAGAAAAAAAAAGAAAGTATATATTTGCAGAGCCTTTTGAAAATAGCATTTCACAGGGCTTACAGAGAAAAACGGTGGCGTAGTTCAGTTGGTTAGAATGCCGGCCTGTCACGCCGGAGGTCGCGAGTTCGAGTCTCGTCGTCACCGCAGAAAAGCTCAGACAAATGAGCGTCAAAAAATGAAAAAATGTGTAGGTCAACGACTTACACATTTTTTTTGTACCCTGTAGCGACATCATAACGACAAAGTATTACCATTTGGGGACATAGTTGCGTTACCAAATCGTTACAGAAATATGCAATGACTTTCTGTAACGATCTCCGTCATAAGTCTCTGATATGTCGCTAATTGTCTTCTTGTAAGTAGCTTGAATATGAATTAACAAAATTAATTTTGTAACGAAAGGATTAAGCATTATGAGAAGTACATTTAAAATCTTATTCTATGTGAGGAAAAACTACGTAAACAAAAGTGGAAGGGTATGTATAATGGTCCGTATTACCCTTAATGGTGAAATTGTCCAGTTTAGCTCTAAACTGGACATTGACCCTAAGTTGTGGGATACCAAAAGTGGGAAAGCAATTGGTAAATCCTTTAAGGCAACACAGTTAAACACTACACTAGACAATATTAAGGCGTCCCTTATCCATAATTACAGGGAAATTGAAAGACAAGAACCCCATGTGACCGCTGAAAAGATCCGCAATGCCTTTCTTGGTATAGCAGTAAAGAAACAAATGCTTTTGGAGGTCTTTAAACAGCATAATGAAGAAATATCAAAGTTGATTGGTATCAGTAAGAGCAAAGATACCGTACAGAAGTATCAACGGACTTACAGGCGACTTGAAGGGTTTATGAAACACCAATACAGTATTAATGATATTTCCCTGATGGAAATCAATTATAGTTTTATTACGGATTTTGAGACTTACTTACGCACTGTATGTTCCTGTGGTGTTAATACAACTGCCAAGTTCATGCAATTATTCAAGCGTATCATTATCATTTCTAAAAATAATGGATGGATACATGCCGATCCTTTTGCCAATTATAAGATATGCTTAGAGAAAGTTGACCGGGGGTATCTTACACAGGGGGAATTAAGTGCAATTATGCAAAGGAAATTTAAGATTAAGCGTTTGGAGCAAGTAAGGGATATCTTTATTTTTTCATGTTTTACAGGTTTGGCATATATTGATGTGTTTGGCCTTAGAGAAAACCATATCCGGACATCTTTTGATGGAAAACTATGGGTAATGAAAAAACGTCAGAAAACAAGCATTCAATCAAACATACTTCTTTTGGATGTTCCTAAAATGATTTTGGAAAAATATAAAGGGAAATTGCCAAATGGAAAAGTATTGCCGGTTTTGAGCAATCAAAAGATGAATTCGTATCTAAAAGAAATAGCTGATTTGTGCGGTATTGAAAAGAACCTGACTTTTCATCTGGCACGTCATACATTTGCGACTACTGTTACATTAGCAAAAGGGGTACCAATAGAAACTGTCAGTAAAATGCTGGGGCACACGAATATGAAAACCACCCAGATTTA
Organism: Prolixibacteraceae bacterium; assembly: GCA_028282195.1. GTDB lineage: Bacteria > Bacteroidota > Bacteroidia > Bacteroidales > Prolixibacteraceae > Sunxiuqinia. Next base: position 47,216 of record JANQII010000076.1, on the reverse strand, counting down.
TGCCCGGATCACCAACAGTAAAATAGGGCATGATATGCAGGAGCTTTCTGATAAAATTCAGGGAATGGATAAAATGTTAACGCTTTAAACCAATAATATGGAACTACAAATCATCCAAAGTAAGATTTTTGAGGTTCGAGGCTATCGGGTCATGCTTGATTATGATTTGGCGGAACTCTACCAGGTGGAAACAAAATATCTAAAAAGAGCAGTTAGGAGAAATATTGAGCGTTTCCCGGAAGATTTTATGTTTGAGTTAAGAGAAAAGGAATGGGAAGTTTTGAGGTGCAATTTTGGCACCTCAAAACAAACGGATGTCACCAATAATGAAAGCCGGGGTGGTATTCGCTATCTCCCTTTTGCCTTCACCCAGGAAGGTGTGGCAATGTTGTCTTCGGTATTAAGAAGTTCTACCGCAGTGCAGGTTAACATCTCTATTATGCGAGCTTTTGTTTTAATGAGGCAGCTGGCCATTGGTTATGAAGAACTGCTTAAGCGTATTGAAGATTTGGAAACAAGTACTGATTCGCAGTTCAGTGAAATTTATCAGGCATTAACACAATTATTGAGCAAAGAACAAGAAGAAAAAAATACTAAGCGTAGGCGTATTGGATATATTAAGTATGATGAATGAGACATTAGTATTCATTCATTTAAATCTATTGTATTATACCGGACTGTCATGTTCTTGTGTAAATTTCCAAAGCCTCCAGTAGCTTCATTTCAGTCCTTCCTGCCTCACTCCATGTATTCAGCAACTTACGGCACCCCACACAAGAGTAACAACTTTCTTTAACTAAATCACCGCCTCCTCAGGGGTTGGATCGTTCATTCAGTCGTTACACTTGTCTTTGCCTGCCTTGATGTAATGACTGGATTATACTTAAAAACCTTTCTAAAAAGGCAACCTAATTGTTTCCAGTTGTTGCATTTTGAGGCATTCATTTTTTTTCAATAGTAGGATTTAAGTATTGGCTTTTCCGATCGGCAGTGGTTATTCCGGCGGCAAAGGTAATTCCGTGTTTTTGTGGTGTGCAAGTTCAAACCTCCGGTTTTGTGAAAAATCTCCATCCGTCAGCTGTGACAGACGGATAGTATTTCCCACAAAAAACCTGCACACCCAGCACACGACCTTTTTAAGCCACCAAAACAACAACGACCGACCCAATGGAAAGAAGCATAAACTTTAAAAATAATACTATGAAAAAGATGAATGTAAATAATGATCTTGAAAAGATGGGAAACGAAAAACAAAACCTATTCACCTACGAAGGCCACATACGCATACAGGGGAGTTTCCCGGTTTTGAAACAACAGTTTGTAAAAATCAAGGAAGTTGAATATTCCACGGATTTTGATTTCTTCCTTAAGAACCAGGTGCAGGTTATTGTAAGCAATGACAATAGATGTACAATATGTAGCACACTTGAAAAAAGGGTGTTTTATAAAGGCCCCAAAAACATGGATGATGCTTCTGTTTTTGAATTAATGGAGGTTATACACCGTGATATCATTTCCTTCAAATATGGTGGGGAACTTATTTACTGATCCAATATAAAAGCTATGTTACTTCAAGATTTACATCCATACTGGAGAAAGGACAATATCTTCACTTATAAATTGGGGTTGATCAAGTACCAGTGTAAAGTGAACTATCTTCCTTTTGGCCTGAATGACAAGGAAGGGTATGAAAAGAAAGATTTAACCAAAATCTACACCCCTGTTTTTCATTTTGAATTTGAAGCTTTGAACACGAAGAAAACGATTTATCAATCGCATTGGGTCATGCCTTATTCTTTGGCGTGGTTTTTGGATAATTACCCCAATTCCTCGTTGGAAGAAATGGTTAAGTTTGCTGCAAAAGAAAATGGTTATATCGAAAGGATTGCAGAAGCCGACCGCAGATTGCGAAGGGGCACACAATTATCAATTTTTTAATCTGTGAATATGAAAGATTTATTCAACAAATTACCGATCAGGTGGATTTTCAGGATTGCCGTTATTGTCCTTGCATCTTATATAACCGGACTAAGTTTTTGGTGGTGTTTTTTAGCCTATGTCGGAATTATGTTCCTTGTTGAATTTGCAAAGAATATGATTATTGTGATCCTTGGAATTGTTCTGGTAATCGGTATTTCCCTGGCAATGTTCTTTGGGTTATTGACTCTTTAATGTTACAGAGTTGAACAGGTAACAGTTCCTAACCAACTACCAACTTTATTTTAATGCAGGGCGGTTTTCGCCCTGCTCCTTTTTCCATGAGCCCGAGCGGTGAAAAAGTATACTCTGACATAAGCAAATATTTATGCCACATTTTCATTCAATCGAGGATCCTCGGTTATATATCCTATTTGGTATCGTTTCCCTGATTTTATGATACTATAAATTGTTCTTAATAATTTATTTGAAATATTATTCATAATGAGATAATAAGGTTTGCCTTCTAACTTTTTTCTCTCTGCATACAGGCGATATTCAGGATTTAACCTAACTGCTGAAACTGCACACATATATAATAATGATTTCAGTTCCTTATCGGCCATATGGCTTACTCTTGACTTACCAGCCATCTTACCACTCGAATTTGGGAATGGACATACTCCTGCATAAGATGAGGCCTTCCTGGCTGTGTTTATTGTAGTGAAATTATCCGTCTTAATAATTAATTCACATGCCGTAACTTTCCCTATTCCAATAATATCTGTTATCAATTGGTAATTCACTCTTAAGTCAATATTTGCATCAATAATAACCCAAATTTCTTGCTCTAGTTCTTTAATTGTTTAAGATAAACACTCAACAACACGAGCTGAAACCTGATGCCCTTTGATTGAGTTAAATGGAGTATGTAAGTGACGCTTCTCATGTGTAGTTAGCATTTTTCTTTCTTTAACTAATTGCCCTCTTAATCTAAATAATTCTTTAAGCTCCTTTAGTTCCTCATTGGGATATTTCAGTACTGTGAGTTTATCTCCAAAACGCTCGCCATACTCTCTAATTCTCATTGCATCGATTTTATCCGACTTTCCCTTCTGAAGTCCTAAACTATGACGTATTTGGTAACCTGTAGCCAATGCAATAGGAACATTGAGGCAATTACACAGAAATATCAATAACTCTCCATAAACTCCAGTATGCTCTGCACACAACAAAGCTCCTGATGGTAAATTATCTAAAAAACGACATATTCCTTTTAAATTATTCGTTATCACTTTATGTACGTTTTTATTATTCTCCCCTAGGAAACTTACATCAAACTTTTTCTGAGACAAATCAATTCCATAAATTAGTGCCATATTAACTAAATTTATGAGGCTCCCGATTGAGTGGCTATTACCGTAATAATGGGTTTTACCCGATATACTCTCTGGCTTTAACTCAAAAAAATATGCTGTCCTTAATACTTTTTATAGATTTTTTCTAAAGCAAAAACAAAGTTTACGCAGCATATGGAGTCTCTTTATTAAACATTTTTAAGTTTAATAATTCCAGATGTAAATCTAACGGAAGCAAAAAACCGCAGGTCAGATTCTCGTCCATTCAATGCAGTTTAAAAGAGGGTAAATAAAGCCCCAAGGTTTAATAAGCAGGAAATTGTAATAAGTGACCCTTAAAATCCAGTTGGGTTTTTCCTTCAATTTTACTGGCAAAGGTACAGGACGACCATGGACAATCAGCAAGGTCATGCCCTTCGGGTTTGGCAAATAACCTTCCTTTTTTATTAGGTAAATAAAAAAGCGTGTTCCCCGCCAAAACCTTGCATGAAGTCCATAGTTTCCTGTGGGACGGTAAGCAATAAAATTATTATTAAATCATTTAATGCTTACTGTTATGAAAATTGATTATTTCCAGGTTTCCGAGATTAAAGTATCATACACTGATAAAGTTAAAGCTTCTGAAAGGGCACAGGTTGCCAGCTCAAAAGATGCAGCAAAAATCCTAAACCCTGTATTTAAGGATTGCATGCAACATCACGAAGAGTTTTATGTTATGCTCCTTAACCGTTCCAATAAAGTCCTTGGTATTTCATGTATTTCCAAAGGTGGGATTGCAGGAACCGTAGTTGATGTAAAAATAATCCTTCAAACTGCCTTAAAAACAAATGCATCGGGACTTATAATGATGCACAACCATCCGGGAGGTAATCTCAAAGCCAGTGCGGAAGACATTAAAATAACCGAAAAACTTAAAAATGCATGTAAAATACTTGATTTAAGCCTTTTGGACCATATTATCATAACCGATGAAGGGTATTTGAGTTTTGCAGATGACGGGCTTATATAGTTTCGTTATTTGAAACAAACAGGAGTTATCCGGCGTCGGATAGCCCCTGTTTGTTTGGGGGTTACTCTCTGACTTTCAAATTACCTATATTCCTTGCTTTTGTTAAATCACTGTTTTTGACCACAAAACGCTGGTGTCTCCCGCCATTTTTTTCAAAGAGTTCGACAATCAACTGTTTTTTATCGGGAACCGTAAATTTTTTAAATGCAAATACAGTATATTCTGAAGTTTTCCCGGAAACACAGGTCATGTAGTTATAAGCGCGGACTGGTTTAATGACCGTTTCCTGGATAGCTGTCCGTTTAGCAATTTTTTTATCGACTATTTTAAAAACGATAAAGTCAATATCATAAGGGATATCGGTTGTGTTTTCAATTTGTGTATGGAAGTACAATATCCCGTTATGGCTGAATATCCCCCGGAGCAGGTATTCAATGCCAAACTTCTTGCTTTTTACATGCTTCACCTTTTTTCGGTTGGATTGATAGATTTCCTCCATGGCAAGGTGAACAGTTTTTGGCGATTCATCACCCAGTTCAGAAAGATAAACCCCCATTGAATTATCAGGCCGGTTGACCCGTTCCCCATCGTGGATAAAATCCTTCATTTCAATATTCAGTTTGTTGGGTTTTTCAGAATAGTTAACGATGAAAGAATAAAAACTCCCTTCATTGGTGATAACCGAAAAGTTGGTTTCTTCTTTAAAAGCTTTTATTGCAGCTTTCACCCTAACCACATTTTCAGCACCATCAGCTTTACCTGCAATGATATTGGAAGATCCCAGGTCGATATATGATATAGCGGATGGAAAAATCAGGTGGACTGTTTTGTTGTAGGTTACCTCTAAACAATAAGAAGGGATTACCCGGTCTTTTGCAATTAACTTGGTATGCGCGTCCTGTGCAAAAAGGGAAAGGGATAGTGTCAATATTAATAGGATTGTGAAAAGTACCTGTTTCATTTTTTTTTGATTTTAGTGGTGAATGCTTAAAACTTAATCCCGGGGCATTAACAATAACCTGTGCCCGGCTTTCAGGGTGACTTTTGTGGTCCTTACTTTTTTTGAGATATACTGTGAAACCCCCTGGATAAAACCACGCCCTGCATCGGCAGCCAGTTGCTGCCCCGCAGTTGTCCCTTGTGAGATATTGATACTTGTCCCTGCATCCCTGCCCATGGAAGCTGTAAGCTCTTTGACGGCATTTACCTCCATTGATCCGGGGATAAACAGCCCTGCCTGCCCATCAGTATCATAAACTGTGAGTTGAACCGGGATAATATTCCCCATATGTTTCAGGGAATTGATCGAAATAAGCAAACGCTCCCCCTGAATTTGGGCAATTCCGGTAATAAGCGAATTTTTTGGAAATTCGAATCCGCCTGTTTCCATTGGTTCAAGCAAACGCAGTTTTACATTTTGTCCGGTAATTAATTTCTGATTGGAATTTACGCAAGCCCAAATTGTATTCTTATCTTTTTGCAGTTCCTTTTTCCCTGCAGTGATAAAAGAATAATTCCGGGGTTGCCCCACCTGCTCAATAAAAGCAGGATCACTAGTTTCCTGTTTCAAAGCAGACGATATTTGTTCATGGATGGCACTGACCTGTTCAGTTGAAATGGTTTTGTTTCGTTTTTCAACAGGCAAGGGAATTTTAGGAACGGGGATTTCAGCCGTGCTTTGTTTGGATGGTTCCGGCATGTACTTTGCAGCCAACTGATAGGATTTTTCCATTAACAAGAGCTGCTCATCTACACTGTTTGTTTTTTGCATTTCGGCAAGCTGGGCCTTCAAATTTTCAATCTCTTTTTGGAGTTTTTCATCTTTTGGTTTTACCGTTGCTTTTTCATAAAAGTTACCAAGCGTTTGGTTAATCCTGTTGTAAGCCGTTGCAGAGCTTTGAATTGCTCTTTGTGGTTGTTTGCTCCCCGAATAAGCCCGCTTCACACCTTGTTCCTTTTTTTGATTTTCTTTAAATGACAAATCAATTTTTGAAGGTTCATCTTTTCCAATTAAAGAGCTAAACGATTCCAAGGAACGCACCGGTGCTGTCTGAAAAAGTTTCTCCTGTTCAAAGGCACTTATTTTATCAGGAATAAGCCCATTTTCCTGTGGCATAGGTAACTCTGTATTTAACCCCAAACTACCACTGTCTTTCTGGTTTTTTTCCGATGGCTTAAAAATAAGCCACATACTTCCAATAAAAACCAGGAACATCAAAGCAAAAACAGCGTACTTTTTCAGCTGTTGCTTCTGTTCCGTTTTCAGGTTTTTTCTATTCTTATTTTCCATATGAATACTTTTTTAATTTGTTTACTAAAGTGTCTTGTGATAAATCCAACGGGGTGATATGCTCAATCTTTATTTTCCCCTTAGCGCTTTCAGGATGAAAGGTATCCCAAACCATAAAAGAAAAAAGGAGAATAAATGAGAGACCTAAGCCCAAGACCATAAACTTCCTTTTTTGGAGTGGTATCCGTTCACAGGTATTCCTTATTTTACGGTCAAATGAGTGGTTGATCTTTGCAATGTTCTTTCCCATGAGACTATCGTTTTACCGTTTGAATGTCTTTGTTTTCCAGTACCTTAAAATTCTCCATGGTAAAACCATGGGGATTGTTATCACTCCGTACTGAATTAATAAGGTTGCAACGGGTCACCAGGCTCCGCTGGGTGATATTGCTTTCACGGATAATCACCTGTTTGGCGTAAGTGGAAGCAGAGTAAGGATAATCCTTAAAATCAACCACTACACTGTCTACTTGTAAAGTTTGATTGATGTTCCCTGAAATTACACGGTTAAAATACCCTTTCTCGATCAGGTCTTTGTAGTAGGTGTAAACCGTTTTATCTGCCAGGAACATTGCCCGGTTGATGTTTGACTCAATCGCATCTTTATCCGGAGAAAGCGTAAAAAACAGTTCATGAAAACGTTTGATATGTTCCCGTGCCTCTACCGGACGGTTTTGTGATAAGTCCTGCGAAAGGGCGAGGATCAACGATTTTCCTTTGTCCAGTACATAGATTTTTTGTCGTTGCTTTTCAGCAAACCGGTATGCACTGAAAATCGAATATCCGGTAACCCCTGCGCACAAAACAATAAATATTATCCCAAAGAAACGGATCTGTCTAAAGCTCGTTTCTATATTTTTTAAAGATTTAAATTCCATAATTGCTTGTTTATTTTTTTAATAATTGTCCGGTAATATTTCCGGCCGATGCGCCGGCCATTCCTGCTGCTACAGAACCTGCTTTGCCAGCAGAGGACGTAACATTTTTCCCGTAATTGCCCATGCCCCCGGCCATAATTATCCATCCGGCAACCGTAGGGATCGTGAAATACCCGATGATACCAATGATCATAAACACGATGTAAACCCCATTGGACGCTTCCACTGAATAACCAGGATCAGCCTGCAATTTGTCAATGTCGTTTTGTAGCATCAATACTTGTATCCTCGCAAGGATGGAGCTGAAAAGATCAGAAACAGGGAGCCAGAGGTAAACGCTAATATAACGTGAGAACCACTGTACCATGGTCGATTGAAAGCCATCGTAAATACTGATGGCAAAAGCAATCGGTCCGAGAATAGACAATACGATCAAAAAGAAAGTGCGCATGGTATCAATTACCAATGCGGCTGCCTGAAAAAGCAATTCCAGGATTTCCCGAAAGAAATCACGGATATTCTTTTTCATGTTGTACAAACTCCGTTCAATGTACATCCCTGACATGGTTGCAAGGTCAGAAGGGCTCCATCCCAACTCTTCCAACTGTCGGTCAAACTCTTCGTTACTGACTAAATAGGCTGTTTCCGGGTTCCGCTTCATTGCCTCGTATTCCAACTCCTCTTTCAGGTCCCGGTATTTTTCCATGTCAAAGGTTTGGGTTTCCAATATCTGGTTAGTTCCTTTAACCACGGGGCTTAGAACCATATTTATGGTTTCCAGGACAAACGATGGGAAAAACATAATGCATAAACCAATAGCGAAAGGGCGTAAAAGTGGATAAACGTCAATGGGTTCAGTTCTGGCTAATGACTGCCAAACACGGGAAGCAACATAAATAAGTGCCCCCAGACTGGCTATTCCTTTGGCAACCCCTGTCATGTCACTGCACAACGGCATCATTTCCAGATAGAGGGTACGAAGGATTTGGTGTAAATTGCTAAAATCCATTACCAATACTTTTCGTTTGTATTTCCATATAATGCCAAGATGCGTTCTGAATCACCCTTTTTCTGTGCCCTCAAATAAGAAACAGCAATGTTTTTATTGGTATAATAACTAACCAGGTTACGGTACCGTTTTACTGAATTATACACCCGGTCAATAACATCCATCCGTTCTTTGTCATTTAGGGAAAGGGTACTTACATTGACTATCCCTTTGAGGTCAAGAAGCAACCCGGCACTTTCTTCCAATAGCTTTGAATAGCCAAAAGCAATTGCCCCGAGCTCTTCCAAAGTATAATTGTCATCCTGCAACATACGCTGGTAAGCGTTGATATAGATATCGGAAATTTCGCCCACCATTAAAATGGTTTGCTGTACCCTTCGGGCATCTTTTACAAGGTCGTTCACTGCCTTCAGTGCATCATAATATTTTTTGCCCTGCTCATACACTTTTTTTACTTCCTCAAAGTTTTTGATCACACTGGAAACGGTACTTGAAGTTTGCACGATTTCGTTGGCTGAATTAACAATGCTTTGTGCCAGGTTTACAGGGTCGGTCACAACAAACTGTGCTTTTAGGTTGAACGTGCCCAGCATAATAAAAAGGCTGGCAATAAATAATTTTGTTTTCATGGATTAATAATTTTAAATATTAATGGATCAAGCATTTCGCTTACTTGCGGCCAGTTGTTTAATGGCCAGTTCAATATTCCCGTCCAATTGTTTTGTTAGTCGGGAAAGTTCAAGTTTTTCAGTTTCTTCGGTAGTGTAGGTGTAATATTCCTCCAAAGAAACTTCTGTTGCATAAACCGCAGATTGAACACCGCCAAGGCCAATCCAAACCTCTTTGTATTTTCTCTGGGGATGGTTGGCAAGATTGATGGAAAGAACCTGTGATTTTTCTTTTTCGGTAAGTCCAAGCAGTTCCTGGATGGAACCAAATTTGTTCATGTACTTGCGTTGGTCCAGCAGGATTTTACAATCAGAGTTATTGATGATACTTTCCTTTACAATTTCAGAAGCAATAATATCATCCACCTCCTGTGTGACGACGATGGCCTCACCAAAATACTTCCGAACGGTTTTGAAAAGGTATTTGATATACTCGGCCATTCCTTCCTTGGCAATGGCCTTCCAGGCTTCTTCCACTAATATCATCTTCCGGGTACCCTGCAAACGCCTCATTTTATTGATAAAGGATTCCATGATGATGATGGTCACAATTGGGAAAAGCACTTTGTTATCCTTAATATTATCCAGCTCGAAAACAATAAATCGTTTATTGAGCAAATCCATCTGCTTGTCTGAATTCAGGAGGTAATCGTATTCCCCTCCACGATAATAAGGTTCAAGGACATTCAGGAAGTTTGCCACATCAAAATCTTTTTCACGCACCTTTTTTGTGGTAAGAATTTTTGTGTAGGTATCACGAACAAACTCATAAAAGGTATTGAAAGACGGAGTCACACTACCATCCGATTTTAAATGTTCGATATACAGATTAACTGCATTCGACAATGCTACCTCCTCCGAGCGCGTTGCTGACTCGTCCTCACTTTTCCAGAGGGTAAGGATAAGCGTTTTTATGCTCTCCCTTTTTTCAATGTCGAACACACCGTCTTCGGTATAAAATGGATTAAATGCAATCGGATCCTCCTCTGTGTAGGTAAAATAAACCCCATCTTCACCTTTAGTTTTATAATGGATTAAATCACAAAGCCCCTGATAGCTGTTTCCGGTATCAACCAAAAGCACATGGGCACCCTGCTCATAATATTGGCGGACCATGTGGTTGGTGAAAAAGGATTTTCCACTTCCGGACGGGCCAAGGATAAACTTGTTCCGGTTGGTAGTAACCCCTTTTTTCATGGGCAAATCGGAGATGTCAAGATGTAAAGGTTTTCCAGTTAAACGGTCAACCATTTTAATACCTATGGGGGACAATGAACTCTTGTAATTGGTTTCTCCGGCAAAAAAGCATAAGGCTTGTTCGGTAAACGTATAAAATGATTCCTCAGAAGGAAAGTCAGCCGCATTTCCAGGGATACCTGCCCAAAAGAGGGCAGGGGTATCCACAGTATTGTATCGCGGCTTACATTCCATAATCGCCAGTCCGGAACCCACATCGTTTTTTATCTGACGGAGCTCCTTATCTTTGTCGCTCCAAGCAAAAACGTTACAATGCGTACGTACAGAAATTAAACCCCTGCTATGTGCTTCATTCAGGTACTCCTCCAACCACTGTTTATTAACCTGGTTGGCACGGCTGTACCTCGAAAGCGAGTGCATGTTCCGTGCCATCTTTTCAAAACGGACTAGGTTAGCCGTATGGTTATCAATAAAAATGTACTGGTTGTAAATGTGGTTACAGGACAACAACAAACCCACTGGTGCAGCATAAGAAAGCAGGCAGCTGCTCTTGTCTGTCGATAGTTTTTCGTACCGGCTTTCGGTGTCTACTTTAGGAGGCAGGTCATCCAAATCTGAAAGGGTATGAAGGACCAAGGTATTATCCCCAATTTTCATTTTTCCCGGGTCAAGGGTGATATCCTGCAAACTGGTGGTATGTTCTTGGGAGAGTGAAAAATACTTTTCCACGATCCCCGGATTGTTACCTGTCCCGACAATTTCATCTGTCGATAAACGGGTGAGCCGAATAAATTCACTGTCATTTATGATTTGCTCAAACTGGTTCACTGCCTCCACAAACCGGATAACCGTTTCCTTATCTTTTATCTCTTTGGGAAGGATGAAGCCACGGCTCAGTGAATTAAAGTTACTCCGTTGCCTGCTCCTCTCTTTTGTTGTTTTTGTAAGGAAAAGGTAGCAGGTGTGGTCCAGGTATGGACGCTCATTAAAATGTCTTTCAAAAGACGAGCTTAAAAAACTTAGATCATTATTCTGATTTCCAGGTTTGTAGTTTTCCTGGATGTACCAATCCTGCTTGTGAACGATGGAATAATCGGGCAATATTTTAATTGCTTTGTTCCAAACAGAGTGTATAGTTTCATATTCTTCCGAAGTAAGCGTAAACAGTTCCGGTAGCGACACCTGAAATGCTATGGTAATATCAGCATCTTTGCTTAGGATACAGCCCTGTTCAACCGAAAGTAAAGGAAATTTACTTTCAAGAGTTGAAGCTTTTAATGTGTTTCGCATACCAGCTCCTTTCTTTGTTGGGTAAATAGTTTTGGGATGCCCAGGCGGTTGGCAATCCGGCGAGGAAAGTTTTTGGTAGCCTGTAACTTCATCAGTCCGAATTGCCCATATTTTTTGTTTAGGGAAACTGTTAGCCAGATAACCAACAAAGACAGGATAAGGCCGAAGAAAATACAAACCCATTGGCTTATCCCGGCCAGGTACATCACAATAAAAAGGACGAATGCCCCCAGGAGGCCGCCTGCAAAAATGAACAGGTATTGGCTTTGCAACCCTTTGAACTCGGCAGGTTTGTTTACTCCTTTATTAATTGAATATTGTGCCATAATCCTTATAAAAAGAAAGAGCGTAAAATAGTGGCAGCAACAATCAGGAAGATACAGGCACCAAACCAGGCAGCTGCGGTTTTTCCTGTATCAGGGTCGCCACTTGAAAATTTACTGTATACTTTTACACCACCGATTAAACCAACAATGGCACCGATGGCATATATGAGTTTTGTTGCCGGGTCAAAATAGGAGGTAACCATATTGGTGGCTTCGGCAATCCCGGCAGCACCATCTCCCTGGGCCAGTATAGTCGAAGTTATAAGGATGAATAGTAAAGTGAATGATGCTTTTAATGATTTTATTTTAACCATAATGATTTGTTTTGCGCTATGCAGCTGGAAAGTTTGCACAGCAGTTTTGCATAAATTATTAACTGGATTCTCGAGAAGGGGCGATGCTTTTTTAAAATGACGATAAATCTTGGTTTAGCCGTATTCTTTTTCTTTCATTTTTTTACAATTTGGTTAATACTTTGGCAGGTTTATTCCTGCTTCTAACCAAATGTAAAGGCTTACATCATTGAAAGATTAAAAGGAGTTAAAGTGGAAGTTTGTGGCTGGGGTTGGCGTTTGTGGGGTTCGAATTATTATTAAATATTTATGATATTTATTGCAATAATATACATTTGTCAATTGCTGGAGTCATTATTGTGACATTCTTCATTGCTCTTGTAACAGCAACTCTTAGAAGTAATTGAGATTTATACAGTTCATCCTGATTATTAGGATTTCGAACTAATCGACTATTGTAAAGGCCTTCATATATAATGACTTCATCAAATTCTTTCCCTTTAGCTTTATGAATTGTCATTATCTGAACTCCTTTGTGGACTAATGATGTTTTGCTGAAGTGTTCTTGAAGCAGTGCATTTTTTACCAACGAAATGGCTCCTTTGTAATTACCACGTTCCCTCCAGATCTCTGAAAGTCCAGATTGAAGTACCGAACCTTTATGAAGTAATCTTAAATACAAAGAATCATGTTCTACAAGTTTTAAAATTTCAGAGATTGATTTTTTTATGATGTCTCTTACCAAAATCCAGTCAGAGGCTGGATCGCCAGTAAATTGCAGTTTAGAGCATTCTTGTGAAATTCGAATGCAATCGTTTATTATATCTATTCGGATTTTACCACGAATTTTTCCAGTATTCATGTATGTAATTAGAGCATTCGAGAGTTTCAAATCCGCCTGAGAAATCTTCCCTGACCCTTTTCTTCCTCTGATATAGTCAATTAAATGATAAATCAACCGATTTTTTATTTCTAAATCAGCTTCACCTTGTTCCATTAATCCCGCAATGAGAACTGCGGATAACGCAAGAGCTTCTTTTTCCAATGCAACTTCATGTTGTATCCTTGGAAATATCGTACCATTAGCAAATTGTTGTTTACTTGATAGACAATCTGAAACTTGAAGCATAAGCTGTTTTGTCGGTACTAATATTGCTAAAGACCATCCATTGGAGTCTTTAATGAGTTTCTGTCTTGAAGAAAGAACCACTTGTTTTACTTGATTATGGATGTTACCACGAATGTTTGCATAATATTTTAAATTGACATTTTTGTACGTATTGCCATTAATTTTGCCTGATAATAAATCATTTCCAAACTTTAATATATCAGTCCCGTTGCTTCGGTTGTTCTCTTTGCCAAAATCAAACAGTTTTGGTTTAAAATAATCAATATACTCCTTAATCCGTTTTGGGTCGGCACCTCTAAATTCATATATTCTCTGTTCTGAATCTGCAAGGGCTATAATGCAACTTTTGCTTCCGAGTCTTCTTATTAATTGCCACTCATTTGAGTTGGTATCTTGAAATTCATCAAGTATAATAATTGGATATGTGTCACAATAAATTTTAGTGAGAATATGACTATTTTCGAGCAACCTTGCCGAGTACTTTGCGAATAAGTCAAAATGAAGTAGTCCTTCTTCATTAAACAGTCTATTCTTTTCTATTGTTAACTGATTAGTGTCTTTGATTTCTGCAAATCTTGCTGCAGCATCAGGTGGAGGTAGCAACTTTATTTGTCTTATCCCATTTAATAAGTATCCATGAGATTTGAGAATTTCCCATGTAAAACCATGATAGGTATTGATTTCAATTTTTTGTTTAATAGTCTTATCTATTCCTAATTCGGAAATTTGCTCTTCAACTCTTGAAATGGTTGCTCGTGCAAAACTTAAGAATAAAATCTTTTGTCCATATTTAAAAGAGTTGTTCAAAACTTCATACCTTGCCTTTATTAAAGCCATCGTAGTCTTGCCAGACCCCGGCCCACCGAGTACAAGTAGATTTCCTTTTTGGGAAATGAGTTCCCTTTTTTGTTTTGATAAGTCAAACATGGTTAGGCACTAGTGGACTGGTACAACTTTTTCGTTTATATCCTTAATCGTATCTACAATAAACTTTGGCATCTCTTTTTTCTTACAAAGACTTAATAGCTGAGAGGCCTCGCCTGAACCTTTTTTTCCTTTAAGAAATTTCAGTACCTGAGATTTTAGCTCAGCTATGGACATGCTACTATTTGGTTCTGGTTGAATGTGACTAGGCCAATTCCCGGATGAAACTAAGTCAGTGGAATATTGTTTCAAAATTTTCTCGGAAATTCCATTAATAATTACATTTTCAAATCCTTCTTCTGGCGCTTCATAGTAATGATGAGTACTTGATTTAATTTTTTCTAAATCCGTTGCTTCTTGTTTATCGAAAACTGCAAAAACCTCTTTACCTAAGCTTTTAAAGTATTCACCAAATTTTGCAATTGAAGAGTCGGTTTCGGCATTAATAATAGCAATTCCAAGTGTTTCAAAAGTCTTAAATTTGTCTGGTTTGAGGATATTTAGTTTCCGAGCACAGGTTGGAAATGAATCATATTCCGTTCGACCTTCTGCAATTAAGACTCTACGAGATAATAAACCTTCACTTAGTCTCTTTCTAAATTCTTCACGATAGAATTTTGGCTTCACAGGAGGTTTGGCAGAGATGCCTGTTAATTTCCCATGATTATCTCTGTTAACAACCAAAATCTGTTCCGGTGGAAATTCTTCTAAAACATAGGGCGAGTGCGAAGTAAATATGGCTTGTGCAGACTTTCCAATTATACTATTGATTATTCTCTTTTGCGTGTATGGCGGTATTGCAATTTCCGGTTCTTCCATTGCAAAAATTACATGTTGTTTCAATTCAGCAATCATTGACAACAATGTTAAAACTAAAGCATTTATTGTTCCAGTTCCCTGATGTTGAAAAGGGGCTGAATAATCTTTCCCATCTTTATTTTTAGCCCCCGTACCAATAAAAACGGTTAATATTTTTCTTAAATGAACACGTGTCATATTAGATATTTGTAGCTTTGGATTCTCAACCCATTCAACTGGAACAATATCTCTAGTTGCAGATTGAATGTTCTCTAATATTTCTGAAATTCCTAATTCTGGTTTTTCAGCAACTGAAAGTTGGCGCAATTGGGATAAAATATCTTCCCACATCTGAGGCCGAATTTCTTTTAGTTTTAGAATAATATCGAGAAGAGCACCTTTTTCAAGACTTAATGCACGAGAACCAGTTCTAATTGTTCTTAAATATATAAAACCGCATAGCCGTTTATCCCTTATTCCAAATCTGGATAATTCTGAATCATCATTAGTTGGTGAGCAAAAAAATGTTTTTCCCAAAAAATCATCCTCATCTTTATCATATTTTCCTCTAAAGCAAACTCTTAATGCAGGCTTTACTTTTTTATTATCTGTTGCAGATGCTGGAGGACTGTCTAATAGTGCTTTTTTTTCAATATTCCACCATTCTAAATGGTTACGAAAATGTCGAAGCTGTTCCTCATTTAAATCAATTATTATTGTCTCTATTTCAATTTGAACGCTATCTCCAGTAGTTCCAATATAGTCCCCTGCATAAAAATCGTGTTCATCAATTACAGGATATCTTGATAACCGTTCAGGACCTAAGACAAGGTCAATAGCTTCAATAATAGTTGATTTACCAACATTATTATCGCCAACAATAACAGTATGTCCATTTAAAAATAGTTCAGTACTTTTTATACCTCTAAAATTCTTTATAATCAGTTTTTCTACTTTCATAAAGTTTATTGATTATGATGGTGTATCTTGAACTTTTGTTTCATAAAAGTAGCAATATTTCACAGAACAACCTTATTTTTATTATATTAGAAATATAAGATTTTTACCCTACAAATTCCCCAATATCAAATTCTTTCAACCCATCATCGAATTGCGTTATCGCTTCACTTTGCACAAACCTCCCCAAATGCAAATCAATCAAAGAAGCAATTCTCTTTGCATTATTTTCAGAAGAAGATGCCAGTTGTCCCACCCAATCGGTGTTTTCATTTTCGTAAAGCAGCTTTCCTGTTCCAGGGATGTTTTTGATTTGGTCATTCCCAACTGCATTTACCACTGAAATCATATCGTCAAAGGAAATATCAGACGAATAATCCGTTTGTAACCCGAGCCTTTCCAGTTCTTCCTGCTCCTCCAGGAATTCGGTGTCTTCTAATACATAATCCAGGGGTACTTCGATATCTATTTTTCCGGAGGAATCAGAAAGTGGTTCTGCTATTTCAGCTTGTTTTTTCCTTTCTGTACCCAAGACAAATCGACTTTCACCAACTATATTGATGGATTGGTGCTTCCGGGAATTGTTTTCGTATTCAATAGCAGTAATCCCATTTTTTTTATTCTTGGATTTTATCAAAAGTCGGAACAGTAAGAGCAAAACTGCAACTGTTAAAATCTCAATCATAACAATACGTTTTCAGTTAAAAAATATCCTTGTTCTTTTCTTTGTAGTTTTTGATAATTTCCTCCTGGAATTCTTCAAAATGATGGGTCAGCACATTGTCGATAAAACTGAAAATGGAAAGTTCACCACAGCCAATTACCTGAACAATCTTTGAAATCCGTTCATGGTACTCAGGTCTGATCGGTACCAATTTCCCCGAACGTGCTTTGCTGTCTGAATGACGGATAAACAAAGCGGTATACTCCGTTTCTTTTTGTTGCCGTTTTTTTTGTGTCTGCTTTTGTGGTTTTGCAGCTTCCTTTTTATGCCCCGATGCCGGTTTATCGTTGCTAATTGTTGAAATCAAAAACTCTTCATCGATTTCATCTGCATTAAATTTCTTTCGTACCATGTTTATTGTTGTTTAATTATTTGTAGGACTTCCTTTGCCAATTCATCAACGTTGCTGCCTTTTAACAGGCTTTTGTGGGCTGGGAACAGTGTTGAGCGAAACACCGGTTTGTGCTTTGTGGTAAGTTCTCGCCTGAACCGTTTGGAATCGGGGACAAAAGTTTTAAGGATACTTAACCCCAGTTCACCAATTATATCTTCATAAACCCCGTAAAGTTCATTTTTCTCACGGCCGTCCACCATGTTCCAAATCAGGTGCAAGCCTTTGATGTTACTTTTACCTAAGCTAACGAGGTTTTCGTTGAGCAGGGAGGCAAACTTTAATGTACTTTCCAAAACCACACGGTCGGCACTAACAGGCGAGAAAATATAATCCATAGAAGCAAGGGTCTTAACCACTCCTTTGCTGTTAAGCGTTCCGGGAAGGTCGAAGAAAATAATGTCTGGTTGGCTGACTGTCTTATCAATGAGTTTTTCGGCAGTTGCAATGGCATCTTCGGGTAAGCTTTTTTCCACGGCGTAGGCTTTTCGTTTCAGCGAGTTAAACTGGGCATAAGCCATTTGTTTGTAATAATTGTCTTTCATTACCTGTTCCATATCTCTTTGGCGCATTTCAAAAATACTGTGTTGCGGATAGTCGCAATCTACAACCGCAATTTCCAATCCTTTTTTATAGTGCAAATAGCTCGATATTAAAACGGTAAATGCTGTTTTACCAACACCCCCTTTTTGGGTGCTGAAAGCAATAAATAAAGTTTCCTTTTCCATTTCTGTTTTTTTAGGGTTATGCATTTAATTAATTGTTTGTTTGCGTGAATATTCAATTTGTTGTTCAAATCAATACCTGTTCGATTGTTTGTTTAAATAATTAGGCGTTTGAACGCTTAATCATTTTATTGTTTGATTGGGCAAGTGTTTTACTGTTTTATTATCCAAATAATAGAACAGCTAAACAAATACGCATCCATTGGTTCAATTGATTATTTATTCATTCACCCAAATAATCAGTCAATTGTTTTGTCAATTAATCAATGGATTGAGCAATCAAACTTTACTGCAAAAGAACTGATAAAAACCATCTGCCCATGTGCTTTTTAACTGCCCGGAAGCACTTGTCCTTAATTGTCTGCTTTTGGCTGGTTCCTGCATAATTACGGTTCAAAACCCTCCATGTAACTTTGACCCCTGAAGATTTTAATAGGAATAATGAACATTAAAAAATGTCAATACAAACATTACGATTTATCAACGCTAACAACGGTGTGCATTGGCACACGGCAAGTTGTGTTTTGAGTTACCCAAAACGTTTTGCGTACCTCAAAACCACTTGCCCTGAGAGGGAAAAATTACCCTCCGAAGTCGGGGATTTTTAGGTAAGAAATCAGATAAAGTTTAATGCCATAAAGTTTGAATAAAATGACAACAGGAAACAGAAGAAAACACAAAGGCGGGCGGAAAGCCAAGAAAGATCCGTGCAAACACCGCTATGCAATTAGTTTAAACGATGCGGACAATGCCCGGTTCCTTTCGCTTTTTGAAGCATCAGGAATGGATGTAAAGGCACATTTTATAACTGCTACCCTTTTTGAAAAGCCGGTCAAGGTGGTAAAAATTGATAAAGGAACCATGGATTATTATATGCGGCTGACTTCTTTTTATTCCCAGTTCCGTGCCATTGGGGTGAATTATAATCAGGTTACCAAAGTCATAAAAAACACATTTACCGAAAAAAAGGCATTGGCATTTTTATATAAACTGGAAAAAGCAACACTGGAACTGGTCGAAACCAACAGGCAAATTATGGAACTGACCGAAGAATTTAAGCAGAAATATTTGGGAGAATGAGTATAAAAGAAGCCCGCTTATTTTTTCGAACAGGAAAATATTATATAAATGGTTGCAAAAATAGCATCAGGTAGTTCGCTCTACAGTGCATTGGCCTACAACCTTCAAAAGGTAAAAAAGGGCCATGCAAAAGTTTTATTGACCAGTAAAATGATTGAACCTGTCAATGGAAACTTTGGCATTGGGATTTGCACCAACTCGTTCGAGCCTTACCTGCGTGCCAATAAAAGGACCGAAAACCCGGTCATCCATATTTCATTAAACCCGGATCCCAAAGATAAACTAAGCAATGAACAGTTTTCGGAAATTGCACAAGGGTACATGCAAAAACTGGGATACGGGAACCAGCCTTTTATTGTCTATAAGCATGAGGATATTAACCGCCACCATTTGCATATTGTTTCTGTAAAAGTGGATGAAACCGGGAAGATGATCCGGGACAATTTCCAGCACCGTTTATCCATGCGGATTTGCCGTGAGTTGGAAAAGGAGCACGGTTTAATCCCTGCCAATGAAAAACAAAAAAGGGAAGGGTACACAATCAAAAAGGTAGATTTCAAAAAGGGGAACATCAAGCAGCAAATCGCAAATGTGGTTCGTCCGGTATCCTGTTCATGGCATTTTCAATCATTTAATGAATATAAAGCTTTGCTTTCCATTTACAATGTGCATGCTTCTGAAGTAAAAGGGGAGTATAAAGGCAAACCCTATTTCGGAATAGTTTACTCTGCACTGGATGAAAAAGAAGGGGTTTGCGGAAGCCCTATTAAATCATCAAGAATTGGAAATTCTGTTGGAAATCTAGCCCTTCAAAAAAGGATAACTAAATCCAAGAAAACTATCTTAAACAGGAACCTTAAAGAACGCCCAAAAGCAATAATTACTAAAGCTTTTCAAAACAGTAAAAACCAAAAAGCTTTTGAAAAGCAACTTTTGAAAGATGGTATTTCTGTTCTGTTCCGGGAAAATGGCTCGGAGCGCATTTACGGGATAACTTTTATTGACCACAGGCAAAAGTTTGTTTTTAACGGCTCTCGCTTGGGCAAAGATTTTTCGGCTAATGTGTTCCATGAAAAATTTGGTCCGCAAGGTCAAACCAGTTTTGATACAAATTCTCCAGGGCAAAAGCAACCTCCGGCAGATCCTCATATAAGCTCTTTTGTTGAAAACCTTACAGGGTTACTGGGAATAGAGAATCGTGGAGAGAATTACGAAGAGGAAGCCTTTATCCGAAGAATGAAAAGAAAGAAAAGACGTAAACGAAAATTATAAGTCATGCAAAATGAAGACGATGTAAGAGCTCTTGCAAAAATTGTTGAATTGTTACGGGCGGTCAGTATACTGATTGTGATTTTTCATATTTACTGGTTCTCTTATGAAGCGGTTCAGGTTTTAGGTATAAATGTGGGGGTAATCGATAAAATCTTATTGAATTTCCAAGAGACAACCGGGGTGTTTTCTAACTCACTCTGGACGAAACTGGTTTGCCTTCTTTTTATTAGTCTGTCCTGCTTGGGAACAAGAGGAGTAAAAGAAGAAAAAATTACCTGGATCAGGATTAATGTATTTCTCGGTTCAGGGATTGTCTTTTTCTTTTTCAATGGATGGATATTGAAATTATCCCTTCCGTTAATAAGCCGAATGGCTTTATACATTTTTATTTTTTCGCTTGGGTACATCTTCCTGTTAAAGGCAGGAATATGGATGAGCCGTTTGCTAAAAAACAACCTGATGGAGGATGTTTTTAACAATGAAAACGAAAGTTTTATGCAGGAAACCCAATTAATGGAAAATGAATATTCAATCAATATGCCAACACGATTTCAATATAGAGGCAAAATGCATAATGGCTGGATCAATGTAGTTAACCCTTTTCGGGCAAGCATTGTTTTGGGCACTCCGGGAAGTGGGAAATCTTATGCGGTTGTAAACAGTTACATCAAACAACAAATAAGAAAAGGTTTTAGTATGTATATTTATGATTATAAGTATGACGATCTCAGTGTAATTGCATACAATACTTTGCTGAAGAACATCGATAAATATGAAGTCCCTCCCAAGTTTTATGTCATTAATTTTGATAACCCGGAGCGGAGCCACAGGTGCAACCCAATAGCCCGGGAATTTATGACAGACATTGCAGATGCTTACGAATCAGCTTATACCATTATGCTTAACCTGAACAAGACATGGATTCAGAAACAAGGCGACTTTTTTGTGGAGTCACCGATTATCCTTTTGGCAGCTATTATCTGGTATTTGAAAATTTATAAAGATGGCAGGTATTGCAGTTTTCCACATGCCATTGAATTTTTGAATAAGAAGTACGCTGATATATTTACAATTTTAACTTCTTACCCTGAATTGGAAAACTATCTCTCCCCGTTTATGGATGCCTGGGAGGGTGGGGCACAAGACCAGTTGCAGGGACAAATTGCCAGTGCAAAAATCCCGCTTTCAAGGATGATTTCCCCACAGCTATACTGGGTAATGTCAGGCAATGATTTTACCTTGGACATTAATAACCCCAATGAACCTAAAATACTTTGTGTTGGAAATAATCCTGACCGTCAGAATATATACTCAGCAGCATTAGGGCTTTACAATTCCCGGATTGTTAAACTGATCAATAAAAAAGGGCAATTGAAAAGTTCAGTGATTATCGATGAGCTCCCTACCATTTACTTTCGTGGATTGGATAACCTGATTGCAACGGCTCGAAGTAACAAAGTCGCTGTTTGTTTGGGATTTCAGGATTTTTCACAGTTAAACCGTGATTATGGTGATAAAGAGGCCAAAGTGGTAATGAACACGGTAGGGAACATTTTTAGCGGGCAGGTGGTTGGTGAAACGGCAAAAACACTATCTGAACGATTTGGGAAAGTCCTTCAAAAAAGACAATCTATGACCATTAACCGTCAGGATAAATCCACGTCAATTAATACCCAAATGGATACTTTAATTCCAGCATCAAAGATCAGCAACCTTACACAAGGGATTTTTGTAGGGGCAGTTTCTGATAATTATGATGAGCGGATAGAACAAAAGATTTTTCATGCTGAGATTGTAGTTGACAATGAAAAGGTGGCCAGGGAAACAAAGTCCTATCAGCCAATCCCGGTAATTACAAATTTTATCGACCAGCATGGAAACAACCAAATGAAAGAACAGGTTGAAATTAATTACCACCGGATAAAAGAGGAAGTTAAACAAATTGTTACCGATGAACTGGAAAGGATCAAGAACGACCCGGGGTTAAAGTATTTGGTGAAGGAGTGAAAAGTTTATGAAATTACCATTGCTATATCCGTTTGCCTGAAATATTGTTTAACGAAGGGCTGATTCAGCATAAGGAAGAAAAAATACTGATCTGCCAGGACATCGAACCGTATGGTTTTGATTATAAACCAGACCAGCCTTTATTGAATAAGTTTGATGTTCTTACACAAGTAAACACAACACTCAGGGATACCCTACTTGCCCAAAAGCTTTATGCTTTTATAAACCGTAAGAGAAATAAAGGAATGGATTTTTTTGATATAGTTTACCTGTCCCTGTTGTCCATGCGTTCCATTTTTTCAATCAATTTTTCTTTTAGCCTGTCAAGATAAATTGTACGGTCGCCACTACGGTGACGTATATCCACAAAAACCCGGTAACAATCTTTCACTTCAAAATCAAACATATCGCACAGAAACTGTATCAATTCTTTGATTTCAACGTCGCCATTATTAAAACTTTTACTTTCGAGGGTTGCATAGCCAAGCTCTACTAACTCTATAATAGTCCCGGACCATTTAATCCCCCGGTTAACTTTATTGGGTTTTTCTTGTGCTGTTTGGTTTTTCTTGTTGGTTTTTATTTTTATCTCGACCAGTTTCAGTTGCGTGTCCAAAAGTTTCAGTGCTTTGTCGCAATATCCTTTGATAGGGGTTTGTTGATCTTTATCCTTAAAAAGTTTATTTTTTCTTAAGCCCTGAAGTTCAATTCTCGTATAACAAAGCCGGTTATAATAAGCTGTCAAATTGTGTGCATGTTCACTTTCAGTAAAGAGGGAATTGGCAAATTCGTTGTAAGCATTTTTAAGTAATGGCAAATCGGTACCGGACCGGGAAACGCTATCCAGTATATGAAAAAATCTCATTTCTGTAAATTTTCTCATCTTTCCGCTTATTCAGATAATTTATATTAAAACCAGAATTTGGAACATCTAGTTAGGGGTTTGCCAAGTTTTACAATATCCTGTAATAGACTGAAAACTTGATGAATTTAATACACAAACTTCTGAATTATAGGTTTGTCACATTTTAACGTGTTGCTTAACTGAACAATATCTGTACCATAATTATATTTAAAAGCATTTTTTAGAAAATATTATAAAAGGATAGTTAAATTTAGCATTGTCTAATAGTCAGCAGTGCAATTTCGATTTTCTTTTTCTCAAGTGAACAAAAAAATTATACAACACAATGCTTTTGATCCAGGTTATTTTTTTAGGGACCGGACAAATACTACTTAAAGGGTTCCAAACACCGCCACCCCTGATGGAAACCGGACTTCAATGAGAAAACCATGTTACATTTAACTTTTAATCATTAAAAGAAATGTATCATGGAACAAAAAACGAAAGACCACGATGTATTATTGGTCAAAGAAAAAAATGAGGGTAAATTGAAAGCTGTAACCGGCCTAAGTGAAGACAATAAGCTAAAAACCCAACTTCCCAAACAAGCCAATGCGGCAAGTTTCTTGAAGATTGACAAGTATGGAAACCCTTTGGATAATTTCTTTGCCAATTTCCAGAGGCAGTATGAAAACCCTATCGATTTCAGGTTTTTCAGGGTGCCTGCCAGTTTGGTAGAAAAAACAGCGACCGTGTTGGACAAAATGCTAAAAAACCCTGATGTACCTTCCAACAAAGAAATGCTGGAAAAGCATGAAGTAAACCCCGAAACTATTACGCAGGGGCAGGATCAAAAAGAAAAAAACAATCTTATTGATGAAAATAAGATCGACTGGGAACAAATGGAACAATTGGGTGTGTCAAAAGATTTCCTGAAGAACACTAAAAACCTGGATGCAATGCTCAACTATCAAAAGTCGCCAGAATTAATACCCATCACTTTAAAAACGGATGGCCTTACAATCCGTACAGATGCACGGCTTGCCTTTCGAAAAGATGCTGACGATAACTTTAAGGTGGTCGTTCATGCAGTCCGTAACAAACCAGAATTGGACAGGCCGTATTTTGGGGTGCCCCTGACCGATGAGGACAAAAACAACCTTCAAAAAACAGGCAATATAGGACGGGTCATCCATCCACAATATAAAGAAGGTGAAACGACACCGGTATTTCTTTCCATCGATAGATTAACCAATGAACTGGTTGCAGCCCGGGTAGATAAAA
Organism: Prolixibacteraceae bacterium; assembly: GCA_028282195.1. GTDB lineage: Bacteria > Bacteroidota > Bacteroidia > Bacteroidales > Prolixibacteraceae > Sunxiuqinia. The sequence continues at coordinate 22,846 of JANQII010000076.1, read as the reverse complement.
TCAAAATCCCGGATACCATAAAAGGGATCCGGTTGGATGAAAACCAAAAGAAGGAGTTGATAGAAGGTAAGTCTATATATGTAGAAGGGATGACAGCCCGGAGCGGGAAGGAATTCAATGCCCACCTGCAAATCGATGCAAATAAACGGGGCATCGGCTTTAGGTTTGACCAGCAACAGAAACAAGGCCTGGATACTGGCCAGCAACAGGAAGTGCGTATTCCAAACTCTTTGCTTGGAAAGGAACTGACAGAAGAGCAGCAACAAAAACTGGAGAAACGGGAAACTATCTATGTAACCGGGATGAAGGATAAAAAGGGACAAGAGTTTAATGCTTACATCAAAGTGAACGATGAGTTGGGAAAACTTGATTTCTATAAATGGAACCCTGACAAGGCCCAAATAAAGGGGGCTGAAGTTACCCCCTACAATAACAGTGAAACCCAGGTTGCTGTAAACTCAGAGGGGAAAACAAATGAGGCAACCAAAGATATAAAAGAGCCCCTTGCCAAAGAACAAGAAAAACCTTCCGGGCATCAACGGGCCGATGCGAAACGTAACCGCTCGAAAACACATTCAATGTGATTTTATAAAATATTCGTTTATAGCTGGATTTTGAGGTAGCGTCCGGAGTAAACCCCGGACGCTTTTCACCTTTTTCCAATCGGTTATTTAAATTTTAAAATTCAAAGTCATGAACAATAGACAAAAAGAACTATCATGGTTCAAACTGTCCCTGCTCCATTTTTTATACGAAAGCCACCCGGAATTAGTTGAAGATACCAACCTGATAAATACCCGTGGTGATTCGGCTTCTGAAGCCTACCGCGAAGCAATTGCAAACGGTCACAACCATCAGGAAGCGGAAGAACTGGCACATGAGATACTTTACAAAGGGCTTCATTTTTCAAGGCACGACACATTGGTAACAGTTATTTGGAACGAATTCCCGGGGGTAATCCCAATGGGCAGGGCAACAGGTTATGCTGTTAAACTCCTTCCTGAGGTAGAGGGCGTTTTCTTAAAATATAAGTTGAACGATGGCTTTGCATTTAGCCCGGAGTTTAATGACTTATATACCGAGCTGACCGGGGCACTTACAATTTGGCTGGAAGAAAATGGGTTTCAATAAAGAAAAACACCTTCGGGCAAATATTGAGGCCATAAAACTCAGTTTTGAATTGGAAAAAGAGGGACGGGCCGCAATATCGAATGAAATCAAAACCCTGAAACAATATGCCGGTTTTGGTAACCTAAAATGCATCCTGAACCCGGCTGATAATCTTTCTGATATAGCCAGTTGGCCTAATTCAGAAACAGGACTGTTCCCTTTGGTTGCAGAGTTACATAGCATATTAAGGGAAGGGTCAACATCTGAACAGCATTATAAACAATATGTTGGCAGCCTGAAAAACTCTATCCTGACCGCTTTTTATACCCCTTCTGAAATCGTTCAGGCCATAGCTGGATCGTTACATATTAATGGCATTTTTCCAACAAGGTTCCTGGATCCGTCGGCAGGGATGGGTGAATTTATTTCAGCGTTTAAGAACCCGGATGTTTCTGTACAGCTAACAGGGATTGAAAAAGATTTACTCACGGGCAAATTGCTTTCTCAAATTTATCCCAACGAAAAAATAAGAATAATGGGCTTTGAAGAAATTGAAAGCCGATACAACAATTATTTCGATGTGGTTTCATCCAATATCCCTTTTGGGGATGTTGCGGCATTTGATATTTCTTTTTCAAAAAGCAAAGACAAAGTAAGACAGCAAGCCACCAGGAGCATTCACAATTATTTCTTTTTAAAAGCAGTGGATACCCTTCGGGAAGGGGGTATCCTTGCTTTTATTACTTCTCAGGGGGTAATGGATTCCCCTGCAAATGAACCTGTCCGCAAGTGGTTAATGGAAAACAGCAACCTGGTTTCAGCCATACGTTTGCCAAATAACCTTTTTAAGGAACATGCAGGTACAGATGTGGGCAGCGACCTGGTCATTTTGCAGAAAACCAACAATAAAAACCAACTTCAACCTAAAGAACAGGTTTTTATAAAAAGTGAAAAACTCAATCTGGGCATTCACTACAATGCTTATTACAACGATTCCCGGAAAGTAATCCATACTAAAAACTTTATCGGTTCCGATCCCTATGGAAAACCTGCGCAGGTTTATATCCACGAGGGGGGCATTAATGGGATTGCTGCTGACCTTAAAAGAATGCTCCAGTCAGATTTAGCTGTAAACCTTAACCTTAACTTATTCCAAAGAAATATACCCGTCAGCAAATCACGCCATTTTTTTGAAAAGACCGTAAAACAAAACCCAACAGAAAATGAACAACCATCGCTTACATTATATGACCTGTTTAATTTTAGCCCGGAAGAACGGACGCAGCAGAAACCGGTACGGAAACGCCGATCAGCTAAAACAAAAGGCAAACAACTTAACCTATTCCCCCAATCCAGAAATGTGAACGGAAAAGAACCAAAGAATGAAATACCTCAATTATCAGGACAAAAAAAGTATAGCGGGGTTTTAAAGGCCCATCACAAGACAGGAAGCCTGGTTAAGGACAACGGGCAAGTTGGTTTCCTAAAAGAACTTGAAGGGGATCATGCAACTTTAATGCTGTTGGGATTAACACCGATCGAACAGTCCAAAGCGCTTCTCTATATCAGTATCAGGGATACTTACCACCAATTATATAATAACGAAGCCAGCGAGCTAGAGGAAGACCGTGTTAACCGTAAATTGCTGAATTCCCATTACGATAGTTTTGTTGCAATGTATGGTTGCCTGAATGATGCAAAGAACCTTGGGTTGTTGAAAATGGACACTGGGGCCAATGAAATACTGGCTTTGGAAAGAGGGGAAAATGGGGAACTGGTTAAAGCCGATATTTTTAACCAGCCTGTTGCATTTGACCCAAATCAACTTAAGCAGGCAGAAACAGCCGAAGAGGCCCTGGCTGCTTCATTGAACAAATTTGGTGAAGTGAGGATCGGTTATATGCTTTCAGTTTTAAAAGGAAAAAGTAGGGAAGAACTTGTAGGGGAACTTCATGGACGGATTTATTTTAACCCACTGATCCAGGACTATGAAGTTGCAGATAAATTTATAGCTGGAAATGTGGTTGAAAAAGCTGAGCAAATCCATAAGTATTTAAAAGAACACCCCGGTGATACTTTGGCACAAGGATCATTAAAGGCATTACAAAATGCAAGGCCACAACGTATCCCTTTTGATGAATTGGATTTTAATTTTGGGGAGCGGTGGATCCCTTCTCACGTTTACAGCCAGTATGCTTCGCACTTATTTAAAACAGGAACAAATATTCATTTTTCCCCTTCAGTAGATGAATTTTCAGTAAAGGTCCAGTTTACAAATGCCAATATCTACGAGAAATATGCCATAAAATCCCAAAGTCGTTTGTATGACGGTGTGGCATTAATGAAACATGCCTTGATAAATACTACGCCCAATATCTCGAAAAAAATAATGGTTGGGGACAAGGAAGTGAAAGTAAGGGACGCTGAAGCTATGCAGCTGGCAAACAGCAAGATTGATGAAATCAGGAACGGGTTCCCTGATTGGCTGAATGAGCAAAATCCGGGGTTTAAACAAAACCTGACTGATTTATACAATTCAACCTATAATTGCTATGTTAGGCCGAAATACGACGGTTCACACCAGAAATTTCCAAACCTTGATTTAAAAGCACTGGGGATACCTAATTTGTATCCAAGCCAGAAGGATGCTGTGTGGATGCTCAAACAAAACGGAGGGGGGATCTGTGACCACGAGGTTGGCTCCGGGAAGACTTTGATAATGTGTTGCGGGGCTTATGAAATGAAACGCCTTAAACTGGCCAACAAACCCATGATTGTTGGGCTAAAAGCCAATATTCATGAAATAGCACAAACATTCAGGACGGCTTACCCTTATGCAAAAGTCCTTTATCCGGGCAAGCAGGATTTTACACCTGCAAAGCGGATGAAAATCTTTCACGATATTAAAAACAACTCATGGGATGTCGTGATCCTGACCCACGAGCAGTTTGGGATGATACCACAATCACCCGGGATTCAGGAACAAATCTTGCGGTCTGAACTGGACAGTGTAGAGGAAAACCTGGATGTAGCCCGACAACAGGGAACTGAAGTTTCGCGTGGGATGTTAAAAGGATTGATAAAAAGACAGCAGAACCTGGAAGTAAAACTAAAAACAATAGCCCATGAAATTGAAGACCGGAAAGATGATGTGGTAGACTTTAAAATGATGGGGATCGACCATCTTTTTGTGGATGAAAGCCACCGGTTTAAAAACCTGATGTTTAATACCCGTCACGATAGGGTTGCAGGAATGGGAAGCCCACAGGGAAGCCAAAGGGCACTTAACATGCTTTTTGCCATCCGTACCATTCAGCAGCGGACAGGAAAAGATTTGGGGGCAACTTTTTTATCAGGAACAACCATCTCCAATTCCCTTACAGAATTGTTCCTGTTATTTAAATACTTAAGACCAAAAGAGTTGGAGCGTCAGCAGATAAAAACTTTTGATGCCTGGGCAGCAGTTTATGCCAGAAAAACGATCGATTATGAATTTTCGGTAACCAACGAAATAGTCCAAAAAGAACGGTTCCGGTATTTTATAAAAGTCCCTGAACTGGCAGCCTTTTATAATGAAATTACCGATTACAGAACAGCAAAAAATATTGGGATTGACCGGCCTGAGAAAAACGAAATCCTTTACAATATCCCACCAACCCCACAGCAGGAAGAATTCATTCAGAAACTGGTGGCCTTTGCAAAAACTGGTGATGCAACACTGTTGGGCAGGTCAAAACTTACGGAACGCGAAGAAAAAGCCAAAATGTTGATAGCCACAAACTATGCCAGAAAAATGTCACTGGACATGCGGATGATAAACCCGCATTACCATGACCATGTTGATAACAAAGCTTCACATTGTGCGGCTCAAATAGCACAGTACTATCAAAAATATGATGATTACAAAGGGACACAGTTCGTATTTTCTGATTTGGGGACTTACAAGCCAGGGGAATGGACACCATATAGTGAGATTAAACGAAAGCTGGTTGAAGACCATAATATTCCCCCGCACGAAATACGCTTTATACAAGAGGCAAAAACAGAACAATCAAGAAAATCAATAATCTCAGCAATGAACGAAGGGCGTATACGGGTACTGTTTGGCTCGACGGATATGTTGGGGACAGGTGTAAATGCGCAAAGACGAGCTGTTGCGCTTCATCATTTGGATTCGCCCTGGCGCCCTTCTGACCTGGAGCAGCGCGAAGGCAGGGCAATCCGTAGAGGAAATGAAATTGCAAAGCATTTTGCCGATAACAAAGTGGATGTAATTATTTACGCAGTTGAAAAAAGCCTGGACTCTTACAAATTCAACCTATTGCATAACAAACAACTTTTTATCCAACAACTAAAAACCAATAACCTTGTCAAGCGAACTATTGATGAAGGGGGTCTGGATGAAAAGTCCGGTATGAATTTCTCTGAGTATGTGGCCATTCTATCAGGAAATACAGAATTATTGGAGAAAGTAAAATTGGAAAAACAGATAACAGCATTGGAAAGTGAACGACAAGCCTTTAATCGCAGTAAATCTTCAGCTCGTTTTAGATTGAAAGATATTAAAGATACCATCAGTACTCATAATAAGATGGCTGAACGAATGCAAAAGGATTGGGATATTCTTCAAGGCAAGCTTAAAAAGGACAAAACTGGAATTACTTTAAATCCCATCCAACTAAATGGTATAACCAGTGCAGAAATTAAAGTTATAGGAGCGAAACTCAAGGAAATAAATGAAACCGCAAACACCAATGGTGAATTCCTGAAAATTGGACGACTATACGGTTTTAACATCCTTGTAAAAACAGAAACCAGTATGAAAGATGGTTTTGGTTTTAAGGAAAACCGGTTTTCTATTGAAGGCAAAAGCGGTATTAAATATACCTGGAACAATGGTCATATTGCGAAAGACCCGAAACTGGCAGCAACGAGTTTCTTAAAGGCTTTAGAACGTATACTATCGTTAATTAACAGCCACAAAAGGTATGCTGAAAAGGCTTCGAAAGATATTCCTGTCTTGGAGGAGGTGGTTAATAGTACCTGGCAAAAGGAAGACCAGTTAAAACAGCTCAAATCGGAATTATCTTCACTGGATCGAAAGATTCAGCTTTCGTTGAGTGACATGCAACCGGAAAATAGGGAAAAGGATATGGTCCAGTTAAATAGTGATCCAGCTGTGGAACACAGGTTTAAAGTCAGTTGATCCCATTAGTAATAGGGCTTATATACTCTAATTCTTCTTTTTACAAATAAATTCCTGGCTGATAAATTTATGCACATCGGATTCCAAATAATAAGTTTTTTGCCGGATGCGCCTGTACGGTAGGATCCCTGAACTCCTGTACCTTTGAAGGGTGCGTTTACTCACTTTAAGCAATAGGCATAAGTCCTGGTTGTCCAGTAGGGTATCCCCATTAAGCTGGTTTTTGGAATTGTTGAGCTTTTCAATTTTTTTGTTCAGCATTTCAATCCGTTCCAAAATACGCTCCATCCATGCGTCAAATGTTTGTTTGTCTATATAAATCATGGATTGGGTTTTTTAAAATTGTCTTGTAGTATGGAGCATATATTTTTTACGAAATTCCTCAAGGGTTTTGGGGTCGCTTGGGATTAACCTCTCCCGAAGTGATTTTTCTATGTCAGATAATCGGTACAAGCATTTCCCCCGAAGATAAGAGTAGCTGATTAAGTTGTCTTTGCGAAGACGTTGAAGTGTCCTGGTGCTTATTTTAAGTAACTCAGCAACTTCATTACTGTCCAACCAGATTTCTTTCTTCTCTACTGAAGCAGAAGTTTCACATTTAGCGATATATCCTGCTATTTTATCAATTTTGCCAACAAGCTCGTGGTACGCTTTGCTCTCAAATGTTATTAGTTCCATATTATTTTACTTTGTTACGGTAAAAATGGAATTCGAAATGAATCTATTTCCACAAGTTGTTCCCAAGTTGGGTGAGATATTTCTTCGGTAAATTATTTATAGTTCGAATTATGGTGAGATATGTTTGTACGTGTGTGAAATGTTTATCCAGAGATTTAATGATGGATTGATTTGAGGGAACTAAGCTTTATTCTAATCTCTTAAGGGGTTAGTTCCTCGACGCTCCGCCGTGATTCTTCTATCTTTGTCAAGTTATGGTAAAAAGTGGTACATTCATAAGTCACACAATGTTTCGGTTTTGATTTATCATTTTCTATGTCCTGCAAAATACAGGAGGGTTGTATTTAATAGGAAGGTTGATGGGGCGCTCAAGAATACTTGTTTGGAAATCCTCAAGCGTTATGCTGTTCATATTTTGGAGATTGGGACAGACAATAACCATGTCCATTTTTTGGTACAGTCAGTTTCCACTTACAGCCTGACCAAAATTGTAGCGATTGTCAAAAGCATTACGGCAAAGGAAATTTTCAGACTGCACCCCATTGTCAAGGAACAGTTGTGGGGAGGTGAGTTCTGGACTAATGGTTATTTCGTGAACAGTGTCAGCAAGTTTGGGGATGAAGAGACTATCTCAAAATATGTGAGGGAACAAGGTTTGAAACAGGATTACACAAGCCTTCACAGGGATAGCCAATTAACCCTCTTTTGAGAGGGTTTCGATACTCCGCTACTCTGCGGCGGAGTAGTTCATTTGATCCCAGGATTAACCCAGAATCCCTGTAAGTATTTTTATATCAATAAATTATCAAGTAGTACTTTTAAAGAACTCACCTTTTAACTCACTTGAAATTTGATCGTATTTAAATCATTTTGAGTGAGTTATTGAATTATAAAAGTAAGAAATAAATTCATTTCAAACTAAAAATAAGCACTAATTCATACAGATACAATAAGAGATTATATCAATAAGATTGATTGGAGTAGCCGGGTTATTGGCATAAAGGAAATCAGAGGAGTTGGAAAAACAACATTAATTCTTCAATACGTTAAGAAGAATTTCAAAGCTGATAATCACGTTTTGTATGCGAGTTTGGATAACCTGTATTTTACGGAAAACACGCTGTACGACCTGGCTGACATGGTTTATAAAAAAGGGGGTGAATTATTGGCACTAGATGAAGTCCATCGTTACCCTACCTGGGCTGGTGAGCTTAAAAACATCTACGATGACATGCCTGGTCTTAAGATAATATTTACGGGTTCTTCATTGCTACACCTCCACCAAGCAAAGGCCGATTTGAGTCGCAGGGCAGTCATGTATCAAATGCCAGGATTGTCGTTTCGCGAGTTTTTGGAATTTGAATCAGGACAAAAATTTAAAACCATTGCATTCGACGAAATTTTAAATAATCATATTGAGTATGCAATGGCTGTTATAAAGAAATTAAAACCACTTGCCTTTTTTGAGAACTACCTCAATTATGGCTATTACCCCTTTTATTTGGAGAATCAAAATGTTTTTTATCAGAAACTTAGTGAGATTATTCTGACGGTATTGGAAATTGACATTTCTCAATGTGCCTCTATTTCGCCATCTAACGTTATATACTTAAAGAAGCCATTGAAAACAATTAGTAGTTCGGTTCCCTTCCAACCAAACATTAAATCGTTGAGTGAAAGAACAGGAATAAGTGTTAATACCATGAAAAGTTACTTAAAACTACTGAATGATGCCGAAATGATCAATCTGTTATATGCCCGGGATAAAGGTATCAATAGTCTAAATAAGCCAGAAAAAATATATTTAAACAACACTAACTTAATGCATAATCTTGATGAAAGCAATGTCAATATTGGTAACATCAGGGAAACCTTTTTCTTTAATCAATTAAATCATTTTGAAAAAGTTATTAGTTCACCTAAAGCGGATTTTTTAAGCAATGGAAGAACCTTCGAAATAGGAGGGAAAAACAAGGGGAAAAAGCAAATTAAGGAGATTGAGAATGCATTTATCGTTAAGGATTATATTGAGATTGGAGTCGGTAATACTGTTCCGTTGTGGTTATTTGGTTTTTTGTATTGAATCTTGGCTAATTAATGACAGAACCTATATGAGATACGTTAGTTAAAATTTAATTAAACTTAGTTAGTCAAGTGTAAAAAATTGTTGAGATAATTTAAAATTAATATAAATAACGTAGTGTTAGTTTTTATTTAAGCACTAACGTAATTTTTTATTTTTTTGAAATTATTTGATAATAAATGCATTAATCCCTTGTCTGTGTTTGTTGATTTCATTTTTTTTTTTAGTGAATTATAAAATGTGAAATAAATATAAGTGAATGAAGTTTTATTGAAGGTTGGTAGTTAAATTTATTAAGTTAATTTTGGGTGTGATATTTTGGTTAGAGCATATTGTTATATGCCATCCTGACAAGTTGTAGTATTTTTTGTTTTATAATGTCAAGAGCATTTTGCTAATTGACGAGGCTTTGGTGTATCCACTCCCGTTCAAAATAATGGATTAGTTTGAATTTCTGGTGGAGTAAAAATTATTATCGACCTTTGCTTTGTATTTATTTATCAATAAATGAATTCACAGCAAAGTCAACACAAAGTATTAGTATAAGCACTTCTTCCCAAAGATTTATTCCAATATTTTGAGATAACCAATGTAAAAATCACGGAGAAGGAGATTCCGGTAGATTTTGATGAACTATATAACCCTCTGTCTTCACATAAAAAAGTAAAGCTTATATTCAAAGTTTTTCATGCTCCTGACATTATTCAAGACTTTCCGATACGAGAAAAGCTGTTTTTCTTCAGGTAAGGAGTCGAAAATGGAAAGAGGAGCGAACTGGGAAGATAATCAGCAACAACTTGGATACAGTAGCAAAAGGAACGCGCTTCACAAAGGGATTTGTGTCTTTTTTAAAAGAAGTATTTGGACAATTAACCGATTAGCATCAATAGCCCAGAGAAGTTTTACCACATCGATGGTGACCAATTGGGGATGCAATACAAAGAACATCCTAGCGGTTATAGCAGTTGGGCGCTGGGGTCTCATACCGATGGCTCAATGATTTTTACGAAGAACTTAGGTAGCCGTTTGAGTATTGACGAAACTTCTTTATCTAATAGGGAACTTTACACAATCCTTACCAACAAAGCAGCCAAGGACAAAAAAGGGGTACTGGTAGCTATGGTCAGAGGAACGAAAGCAGGAGATATCGTTGGAGTATTAAAGAATATCCCTCTCAGGCAACGTCGAAAGGTTGAGGAAATAACCCTTGACATGGCCGGATCAATAGGATAAATTGCCAAACAATGCTTTCCTAAGGCTACTCGTGTTATCGATCGTTCTCACGTCCAAAAACTTGCTCTTGATGCGTTGCAGGAGATAAGGATAAAGCACTACTGGGATGCTATTGATGAAGAAAGCAATGACAGGGATAATGCTAAATGGGACAACAGGATATATACACCTTTTCACTTCGACAATGGAGATACTAAGAAGGCAATTACTGGCATTAAATCTCCTGATAGATGGAGCCAGTCTCAGAAACAAAGGGCTAAAATCCTTTTTGCTCAATATCTAGATATTAACAAGGTATCTAACTTGATTCATGACTTACGGTTAATCTTTTCTAAAACTAAAGACAAGACTGTGGCTTATACAAAACTTACGCACTCGTACAATAAAGTTACCGACTCCGGTTTTCGTTCATTTAACTCAATATCGGCAATTATCCATATTCATTAGAGAAATACTCAACTTCTTTGACAACAGAAGTACAAATACTTCAGCGGAATCTTTCAATGCAAAATTGAAAGCCTTCAGGGCTACATTAAGAGGGGTAAGTGATATTAAATATTTTCGTTTTAGAGTAGCTAAGATTTTTGCATGAAAAATAGAAATCCCCCAGATTTTGGTACTAGTTTAAAATAATCATATATGAATTCTAAAAACAATATGGCTCAGAAAAACATTAGGAATTCTCAAATTTCTAAAAAGCTGAAACAAGAGAAACAATGGTATGTCTTCTATCTTTGTCCCCGTGCTGAAAAAAGGGTAAGAAATGATCTTGTAAAAAGAGACTATGAAGTGTTTCTACCTACAGTAAAAACCTTGAAGGTTTGGAAAAACAGACAGAAGAAGATGATTGAGGAGACACTTTTTCCAGGGTATATTTTTGTTTATACTAATGATTATGAATTATATAATATTAACCGTTGTAATAGAGTAGTGACATATATTAAAAGTTCAGGGAAACCTTCGATTATACCTTTAAAAGATATTGAGGGAATTAAGAAAATGCTAGAATTTGGGCAGGACGTTTGTGTCGACAATAGTTTTAAAGAAGGTGAAATGGTTCGTATTATCCACGGACCATTAATAGGGCATGAAGGAATATTAGTTAAACAGAAAGGAAAAAACCGTTTTGGAATTCAGTTAAAAGAAATTAACCAGACCGTTTTGATTGATATCAGCACAAATTTAATTGAAAAGAAATAAAGATGACAGAAGAGAAACTGGTTATTATTGATTTTGAATATGGAAAACTTTTTGGCGTTTTCGGAGGACTCAAAACTCAAAAACTCTAATGGTCCATGGATAATACGAACCATTTAACTTGGAAAGTATTTTGTTTGATTTTACATTGATAAAAATAAATGAAACACGATTTTTTCTCCTCACCAAGGCACACCATATAATCTCAGACGGTTGGAGTATAACTCAATTAAACCAGAAAATTGTTGATCATTATAATGATTCTTCAATTAAAGGTGTTGACAGTGGAAGTTTTTTTTATAAAAAGTGATGTCGATTATTTGAATTCGAAAAGCATTGAAAGAGATATTAAATTTTTGGTAAAATGAATATCTCACTATCCCAGAACCTCTTTTCCCCCATAGAGATGCGAAGAAAGAAACTTCAGATGTAATTAGTAAACGCCCCAATATACAATAAAGCGTTCTAAATACAACTTAATTACAGAGCTATGATAAGGTAATAATTGTAACGAATTCCATTACTTTTTAGGAATAATTGCCCTATACTTTAGCAGATCGTATTGCAAGGATGAAATTGTAATAAATGTACCTGTTTTAAACCGGAATAAAAAAGAAAGACAAATTATTGGATACTGTGTAAATAGTTTACCATTAAGAATAAAAATTAATTTGAACTTAAGTTTTATCGGTTTTGTAAAAAAGATTAAAACGACAATAAACGACTGAGGCTTATATTGTTTCAGATGATTAAATATCAAAGACAATAATTCACTTCCAACAGATGAAATGTACATAAATTAACTATGCGAAGCAATGTTAGAGAAGAATGAAATTGAAAAGGCAATTAAATGCAAAAAAATAAAAGATGAGCACAAACTTATACAAAATCAAATTTTATGGTATTGGTGGCCAAGGCGTAGTAACCGCTACCAACATATTATGTAATGCTGCTTGTTTATACGACAATAAATATGGGAAAACTCAACCGTCTTACGGACATGAGAGAAGGGGAGCTCCTGTTGTATCGGATTTATATATAGACGACAAGCCTATTCAAATAGCATCATTTATTTACAAGCCCAATGTTGTTGTCCTGCTCGATCCGCATATAAAAGACAAGGGAATAGATATAACCGAAGGTATTCAGCCGGATACAATACTGGTAATTAATTCAAATTATGGAACAACTATCTACCATGAATCTTTCAAAGACATTTATGTCCTTAATGCTACAAAACTCTCTTTGGAATACTTTAAAGTAGACATTCCAAATATACCAATGTTAGGAGCTTTTGCCAAAACTGGTATTGTTAAATTATCAAGTATCGAACAAACGATAATTGATAATTTTAAACAGGAGCCCAATAACGCAAATATTGAAATTTTGAACGAAGCTTATGGAAAAACCAAAAAAATATGATTACATACTTGGTCCCGTTGCTACTAAAATAACAACGAGACCAACAGGCAAATGGAAAAAATCAAGCCCCAGAATAGAGCACTCAAAATGCACTTATTGTTCATTATGTGAGAATTTTTGCCCAGCAAACGTAATTGCAATTGACAAGCTTAGGAAGGAAATAACCATTGATTGTGATTATTGTAAAGGTTGTGGTATTTGTTTAAATGTATGTAAGAATGAATGTATTGAAATGATAGGAAATGAAAAATAAAATACATGTATTGGATGGAAATTCAGCAGCTGCGGAGGTTATTAAATTGGCAAGAGTAAAAGTAATAGCTGCGTATCCAATTACACCGATAAGCCCAACTATTGAGATTTTATCTGAAATGGTTGATTCCGGAGCAATGAATGCAAGATTCATAAGAGTTGAATCTGAGCATACAGCTATATCTTATATAATTGGAGCTCAATTAACCGGCGTACGGGCCACAACGGCTACCTCTTCAGTTGGCTTAGCCTTAATGCATGAAGTAATAGGAGTGGCCTCTGGTTGTCGGCTCCCCATAGTAATGCCAATTGCAAATAGGGCATTAGTTTCCCCTTGGAGTTTATGGTGCGACCATCAGGATTCAATGGCTGAAAGAGATTCGGGATGGATTCAGTTTTATGCAGAAAATGTACAGGAAGTTGTGGACTTAATGATAATGGCTTATAATATAGCTGAAAACAGTAGCGTTTTACTTCCGGTAATGGTTTGTTTTGATGGTTTTCTTGTCTCACACTCTAAACAACTGGTATTTTTGCCTGAGCAGAAGGAAGTAGATGCTTTTTTGCAAGAATACAAACCAAAGAACTTACATCTAAACACTGAAAAGCCTTTATTTATAAACAATTTAACATCTCCAGAAGATTTTTCTGAGATGAGGTATCAACAAGAAATTGCATTTGAAAATGCTCTGAGGATCATCCCGCAGGTTCAAAAGAAGTATTTTGATCAATTTGAACGCAAATATGGCTTATTTGAAGAATATAGAACAGAAGATGCTAAAATTATAATTATATGCCTGGGCTCAATGGCTGGTACTGTGAAATATGTAGTTGATAAAAAACGGAAGGAAGGTTTAAAAGTTGCTTGTATTAAAATTACTTCATTCAGACCTTTCCCTTATTTAGAGCTTACTGAAAAATTAAATAATATACAAACAATTGGCGTTATTGACAGAAGTGCTGGCCTTGGGGCACAATTGGGCTCATTAGCTTTAGAAATAAAAAGTCTGATTAATATTAACAATCAAAAGTTTGTTAACTACATAGCTGGATTAGGGGGTAGGGATATAACTGAAAATACAATAGAAAACATTTTTAACGATTTAAAAACAAGCAATATAGAACCATCAAAAAAATGGATTGATACATCCCCAAATGCATGTAAAATAAGAAGAATTGAAGTAGAGAAATAATGGAACAAATAAAAATATTGACATATGAACATAGCCACTTCAAAAATAGGCTAAACATAAAAGATAAACAAAGACAAAATCGGATTGCTCTGCTTAATCATTCTTATTGTTTACCTACTGGGATTATAGCAACGGTAGTAGAGTTCCATTTTTGAAGAAGAAAATTTCAAATATGAATTTCATGAATCAAAAATAGCATGAATAATAATTTAATTTCAAAAAGTGTTAATACTTGTGCTGGTTGCGGGTTAGAAATTGTAATCCGTCTTGCTTTAAATATTTTAGGAGAAAAGACAATTATTGTAATACCTCCGGGTTGTGCAGCATTGTTTTCCGGTTATAGTAATGAAACTACCATTAGTGTGCCTGGTTTTCAATGCAACCTGGGGAATACTGCTGCTGTTGCAGGAGGGATTAGGGCAGGTCTTGATATGCAGGGAATAGAAGATGTATATGTTTTAGGCTTTGCAGGAGATGGGGCAACTGTTGATATTGGTTTACAATCCCTTTCTGGGATGCTTGAAAGAAACGACAAAGTCATATATATATGTTACGATAATGAAGCCTATATGAACACAGGAATACAAGACAGTGGATCAACTCCGGGTAATGCGATAACAAGGACTACCCCGGGAGGTAAATTAATAGCGAAAAAAGACATATTAAGAATAGTGGAATCACATAATATACCATATATTGCTTCTGCTTCGGTTGCTTACATTAAAGATTTGAGAAATAAAATCGAAAGGGCAAAAACAGTGCAAGGTACATCATACATTCATGTTCACACGCCATGCCCAACAGGCTGGGGATTTCAACCATCGCAAACAATAGAAGTCGCAAAAAAGGCTGTTCAGACTGCGATTTTTGAATTATATGAAATAATTGATGGTGAGAAAAAAACTAATAAAACAATAAACAACATTTTGCCGGAGAAGGAATATCTTGAAATACAGAAACGGTTCAAAAGGGAGGAGTGATGTTTGGTAACGGATTTGCATAGAAAGTATTATGATATGAAAACTCAAATAAAAGCCAATGTAGAAGTCATCTCTTGTATTGCACAAAAAGATTGGGTAAATGATGTGCTGGAAGCTGGTGCTGATGCAATTTATTGTGGATTACAAAACACCTCATGGCATAATAAAAAGATAGAATTTTCATGGAAAGATCTTATAGATCTTAGTCAGGTAATACATGAAAAGGGCAAGAAACTATATTTGGCAATTAATCGAAATTTATCACAAGATAATATTGAGGAGATTTTGGAGTACATGCCTCTATTTGAGGATAAATCCTTCAATGCAATTATTGTGTCCGATTGGGGATTGATAAAAGCTATTCGGGAGAAATCATCCGAAGTTAGTATTCATTTAAGTGCAAATACAGCATGCGTAAACACTTGGGATTTTGAGTTAGCTAAAGAACTAGATGTTAACAGAGTTATTTTTTCTTCAACTTTAAATTTAAACTGGATTAAATATATAGTTGATAGATATGAGTTTGAATGGGAAGCAATTAGCTACGGGAGTAACTGCATAAATGAAGTTAAACATTGTCTTTGTTATTTAAAAAAACAAAATGAAAAAAAAGAGTTCTTTTGCTCAAAACAGTATCGCCTTTTTAATGAAGAAGTATTAGAACCTATGCAGCAAAATGATTATTTAAGATTAGGTAAAGGTACTTTTACAGGTGAAATTGCTCGAAAATATTTTGAACTTGGAATTTATAATTGGAAAATTGAAGGACGGGCTAAAAGTATTTCTCATATTATTCACGGAACCAAAGTTCTGAAATCAATTGCAAACGAATTATGTCTTAACAATGAAAAAGATTACTATAAATCGTATTCTTCGAATTACTCAGTTTAAATTTTATCTCCTAATAAGCGAATGAAAATAACAAATAAAGCAATACATTTTCACACTATACCAAATGGAACTTTAAATAGGTGTGCTTATTATGACTACGTAATATTAGGAGGGGTATTATGTCGATTAACACTTGCTCATAATAATATGCCTCAACTGGAAGAAACATGTGCCAAAATAAAAAACACCTATCATAAAAAAGTCTGTATACAACAACCCTTTTATTTAGAAGAAAATGGGGCTAAATTTTTACAACTTATTAACGATCTTAGTAACAAGCAACTCATTGATGGCATTATTGTAAATAGTCCCGGTATATTAAAATATATCAAGAATCTAGGTATTGAAATTGTAATGAGCAGATTTTCTATTGGGAAAAGAAAAAAGATTAATTCATACTTCTGTAATTTACTAGACAATAATAATGTAAGTGCCATAGAATTATTTTCAGACGATTATGATTTAATAAAGGAAATAAAAAAATTTACTAAGCTAATGATATGGGGCCGCTATAATGATTCAATTTTTAATAGTTTTTCAAATAAATGTTTTATCAAAAATTATTTAAAGAAATGCACAAATGATTCTGAACAATGTGGCTTGGGAAGTTATAAACTATATTCAAAAAATACATCTGTTAATAATAGCGAATTAATAATATCCGGTCACTTTGTTTATCTTGAAGACAAACAAAAAAAAATAAAAAAAACTAATAATAATGAATTCGATACCGTGATATATAATTCTAGTGAATTTGAGCTATAGCTCAAATAAAACCATAACGAATGAAATATTGGAACCCAATTATTGAAACATTAGATGATGAGCATCTGGAAAGTTTACAGCTAATTAGATTTAAAGAAATATTTGAATATGCTTATAAACACTCTAAATCATACAATGAGTTGTATAATGAGAAAAATGTAAATCTACATGCTATAAAAAATATTGAAGATATAGCTAAAGTTCCTATAGTAAACAAAGATTTCTTCCTTAAGAAAATATCTAACAATAATATCTATGGTGGTTCAATAGCTGTCCATTCAGATGATATTGTATATTACCACCAAACAAGTGGGACAACAAATAAGCCATTAAGTCAACCCGATACTTTAAATGATTGGTATTGGTGGGCAGAGTGTTGGGCACTTATGCTTTGGGCACAAGGAGTCAGAAAAACAGATAAAGTACTGGTTGCTTTTAATTATAATCTTTTTATTGGTTTTTGGGGAGGACATTATGGATGTGAAAAAATTGGAACAGAAATATTTTCAATGGGTGGATCAACCAGTGAACAAAAGATTGAGAAAATACTTGAACAAGGAATTACATGTATAATAACAACCCCAACTTATGCATTTAGGCTATCTGAGGTTGCAAAATCTATGGATTTAGATTTAAAGAAAACAAAAGTTAATAAAATTATATGTGCAGGAGAACCAGGAGCCTTAATTCCTGCTACAAAAGCTGCAATCGAAAAAATATGGGGAGCTAAAGTTTATGATCATATCGGAGCAACTGAAGTTGGTGCTTGGGGCTTTGAATGCAATGAAAATCCAGGTGGCATACATATCAATGAAGGGATGTTCCTTGTGGAATTATTAGACATCAAGACTAATGAACCCATTAATGAACCGGATAAATACGGTTATCTGGTTATTACATCTTTTTATCGTAAAGGAAGGCCTAGTATTAGGTTTAATACACAAGATATTGCGTGTTGGCAATATGAAAAGTGTAATTGCGGAAGATCATTCAGGATATTAAAAAACGGCGTGCAAGGAAGGATGGATCATCTGTTGAAAGCACGAGGTACACTGGTTACACCGGCAGTTATTGAGCAAATTGTTAATACAGAAGAACTATTAACCAATGAATATCAAATTGTAATTGGTAAGGAAAACTATTCATCACTGGATTTGATTGTTGAATTATCTGAGAAGAACCAAAAACATAGACTAGAAAAACTAAAAAGTGATTTATCCGATTCAATCTATAAAGTCACACAATTAAAATTTAATATCATTTTAAAAGAAAAAGGGGAATTATCTTCGAATGAGCTAAAATCAAAACGTATAATTGATTACAGGTATGGAAAATAAAATATTTAAAGAATTATATCTTATAAAAGAGATAATCAACAATATTGATAATGGAATAAATGATTTATCGAAATATGCAGATGATTATCCATTTATTGAAAAAAATTTAAACCAAGTTAAAGCACTTATCAATTTAATAAAACAAGAGAGTGTATGGTAAATTACATAGATGAATTAATTGAAAAATAGCATTTACCTGAAACCAAATTATCCAAAAACATTATTCAAAAGAAGATGAATAGTTTTTTATTAGATTCGTATTTAGAATCAATGAATTTTCTGAATGAAATTAGCATTAACTACCCGGATGCTATCTCATTTGCCTCCGGTAGGCCAAATTATAAATATTTTAATGTAAAATCCACTGTTTTAGGGATCAATGATTATGCTAAAAAGAGAATGTTGCCTCACCAGACAGAAGCTGATTCTTTTAATAATTTAGGTCAATACAATAAAACAAATGGGATAATAAATGAGCAAATCTCTAAATTGCTAAGTAATGATGAAAATATCAATGTTGATGCAAAGAATATCGTTATTACATCTGGTGCTCAAGAAGGAATGGTTATATTAATCGATGTATTTTTCAAGAATGAAAAAGATGTATTGTTGGTAAGCGATCCGTCATATGTCGGGTTTGTTGGTTATGCCAAAATCCGTGGAATAAATATAAAAGCCATCCCAAGAGAAGGAGACAGTATCTCGTTGACTATGCTGGAAGACTCATTAAAAGAATTAACCAAACACGGCAAAAAAGTAAAATTATTATATGACGTACCAAATTTTCATAATCCTACAGGACACTATATGTCCTTGGAGAATAGAAAACGTTTGATAGAATTGGCAGAAAAATATAATTTTCACATTGTTGAAGACGATCCTTATGGTTATTTCAGTTATGGTGTAAAAAAAATACCAACTTTAAAGGCTATAGATAATAAGAAGAGGGTGATTTATTTGGGAAGCTTTTCAAAACTAGTTTTTCCATCATTAAGGATTGGTTATCTAATTGTCGATCAGAATATAAAGATTGATAATAATAGTTACAATTTGGTTAATGAATGTAAAAAAGTTAAAAGCTTTGTTACCGTAAATACTTCAACTCTGCTGCAGGCTATGCTTGGAAGCATTTTAGAATCACAAAACTATTCTCTTGTTTCTTATTGTAATGAAAAGATAAGTAGTTGCAAAAAAAACAGAGACATACTAATTGAACACTTAGAAAGATCACTTGGGAACAAAATTGCTTTGAATAAACCTAAAGGCGGATTCTTTTTATCCTTGGACCTCCCATTTGAAATATCAACGGATGATGTAATTGAAGCAGCAAGTAAATATGATGTCATTTTTACTCCTATGAATATGTTTTATATTGATAAGGCTCTAGGCAGAAATCAAGTGCGTCTAGCATTTAGTAATCTTACTCCTGAGATTATTAACTTAGGTGCAGAACGATTTTGTAATTATATTGAACATAGATTGAGAAAATAAAAGAAGATACTCCCTTTAGGTTTCCTTTTCAAGTTGTAAAATAATTTTTGTGAAAACATTTTACGACATGAATAAAATTGCCAAAATAAAATTTGCCGGACACCTGAACTTATAGTCTTACATTCGAAGGATTATTTTTTATAGATCCAACTAAAAGAGTTAGTTAAGTGATCTAAGAATAGCTTGTTTTATAATATATTATGAGAGAAACACTATACAATAATTTTGTAGAAATATTAAAGTTTAGAGCAAGCCAACAGCCAAATAATATAGCATACACATTTTTAGTTGATGGTGAAAATGAAGAAGTCTCAATAACATATTCAGAGTTGGATATGAGAGCTGAATCAATAGCCAGTGAATTAAGAAAAAATTGTAATAAAGGTGACAGAGCATTGTTATTATTCCCCTCTTGTCTCGATTTCATTTATTCTTTTTTTGGATGTTTATATGCTGACATAATAGCGGTTCCTGTCTACCCACCTCGAAAGAATAGGAAGATGGATAGACTTATGCATATTATTAGTGATTGTGATGCAAGAGTAGTTCTTTCCGTCGGATCTATGTTTCATAATACACTTCGTACCTTTCAGAAGTATAATATCTCGAAAGGATTGAGCTGGATTAAAGTTGATGATGTGGAAAATTTAGATTTTGAGGAGAACAAAAAGAGACGTATACTCTCAAATCAAATTGCATTCATCCAATATACATCTGGTTCAACTGGAGACCCCAAAGGGATAATGGTATCGCATGAGAACCTATTTGAGAATGCTTCTGTACAATATAAATTAATGGGGTATTCTGATAAATCAATAGTAGTTAGTTGGTTGCCCTTTTTTCATGACATGGGATTAATAGGCATTATATTGCAGTCTATGTTTGGTGGTTTCCCTACTATACTGATGTCTCCTGAATCATTCATTTTAAAACCTTTTCGTTGGTTAAAGGCTATATCAAAATATAAAGCTACTCATAGTGGTGCCCCTAATTTTGCATATGATTTATGCAGCGATACCGTACAAGAAGAGCTATTATCCACACTGGATTTAAGCTCTTGGAAAGTTGCCTTTAATTCAGCGGAACCAATAAATGCCAAAACACTGGAAGCATTTTCACAAAAAATGAAAATTTGCGGATTCAACAATAATGCCCACTATCCGGGATATGGGATGGCCGAAAGTACATTAATAATTACAGGGCCTAAAGTTTTGCGTGATACTAAAATACTTGAAATAGATAAAGAAAAATACGAACAAAATGAAATTGTTAAAATAAACGAACCATCTTCTCCATCTAAAAAGATTGTAGGTTGTGGACGTTTAGGGAAGAATCATTATGTACGTATAGTGGAGCCAGATTCCAGAACTATTTGTAATAATGGTGTAATTGGAGAAATTTGGTTGTCAGGGAAAAGTGTTGCACAAGGTTACTGGAATAAACCAGAACAAACAAAACAAATTTTTCATGCCTATACTTTAGATACGAATGAAGGTCCTTTTTTAAGGACTGGAGATTTAGGATTCTTTTACGATAATGAATTATTTATTACCGGAAGGTTAAAGGATATAATTATAAGTAGAGGAAAGAATTATTACCCACAAGATATAGAACGAACAGTAGAACAATCTCACCCATCTTTGCGGGAAAATTGTACAGCAGCATTTTCCATTGAGAAAGATAATGCAGAACAATTAATAATTGTACAAGAGTTAAAAAGGATGGCTCTACGAAATTTTAATGCTTTAGATATTGTTAACTATATAAAAGATTCAGTTGCTGAAGAATTTGATCTTCTGGTAAAGGACGTCGTGCTGTTAAAACCTTTTCAGATACCGAAAACTTCAAGCGGTAAAATCCAAAGGCGTTTGTGCAAAAAAAAATATTCAGATAAAACATTGGATGTTCTTTATTGCCATAGTGAGAACCTAAAGAAAGAAGAGGATAATACTACTAGATACATTTTTCCTAAAGCTGAAATAGAGAAAAAGTTATTAATTATAATGGAAGAAGTACTTGGGGCTAAAAAAATAGAAATCCAGGATAACTTTTTTGAATTGGGGGGACACTCATTTTTTGCAACACAAATAATTTCAAAAATAAGGGATGAATTCAATATTGAACTTCCTCTAAAGATACTATTTGAAGCCCCAACAATTGAACAATTATCTCTTATTGTAAGCAAGTCAGAACATACTTTAACAAGTCTTCCTGAAATACATCCTGATAAAGAGAATAAAAATAAACCTTTCCCTTTGACTGATGTACAACAGGCCTACTGGATAGGGCGTAAGGATATATATTCTTTAGGTGGTATTGGCTCACACGTATATTTTGAATTGCACCTAAAGGAATTGGATGTTGAAAAATTAAATTATACCATTAATTATTTAATAAACCGTCATGACATGCTTCGGATGGTGATAGCAGATGATGGACAACAAAAAATCCTGGAGGATACTGAGCCATATAAAATATCGGTACTTGATTTAAGGAATAAATCAAAGCAGGACGGGGATGCGGATTTTTATAAATTAAGGAATGAACTTTCACACAAGGTATTTAATGGCCACACCTGGCCATTATTTGCTATATGTGTTAGCAGGTTCAATGATGAAAGCTTCAAGCTTCATCTCAGCTTGGATATGCTTACGTTGGATGCATTCAGTGTCATGATATTATTTGAAGAGGCAAAGCTCGTATATAAATCAAAAGCTCATACACTTCCCTCATTTAACATTACATTTAGGGATTATGTAATGGCAGAACAGTCACTTAGGGGGACTGCTTTGTATGAAAATGCTCAAAATTACTGGTTAGATAGGCTTGAAACTCTTCCGGGGAAACCTGAATTACCATTGGCAAAGTCACCACAGGAAATTAAAAGCCCAAAGTTTGATAGAAAAGCGTTGTCCCTTGATTCAATGAAATGGAATAATTTGCAGAATTATATTAAAAAAGCTGGTGTGACCCCAACTGTTTTTTTTATTGAATGTTTTGGGCAGGTA
>JANQII010000045.1 GCA_028282195.1 Prolixibacteraceae bacterium | reverse complement strand
AAGGCTTTTTCCATCTGTTTGGTGAGGCATTTCAACTCCACACAATTCGACTAAAGTCGGATAAATATCAATGGTACTAACAACTTTATTTACAGGTTTACCATTTGTTTTTCCAGGAGCTTTTACAAGAAATGCACTTTTTAGTGAACGTTCAAAAATGGTGTGTTTGCCCCATACCATTTGATCACCCAAGTGCCAACCATGATCACCCCAAATTACAACTATTGTATTTTCAGACAGCCCCAGTTTCTCCAGTTCATTCAGCAGTTTTCCGACCTGTGCATCGATATAACTAACGCAGGCATAATAAGCATGACGGATTTTTCGGGCATATTCATCTGAAACGTTTGCATTTAATGAAGCCTTTTCTTCTCCCAGCTGATAACCGTTAAACTCACCACTCCCATGTAAACTGGCTTTTGAAGAATTTTCAGGGATAGTAGTAAATGGAGCTGTTGAAATTTCCTGCTCATCATATAAATCCCAATATTTTTTAGGAGCATTGAAAGGAAGGTGAGGTTTAAAAAATCCAACCCCTAAAAAGAATGGCTTATCCTTTTCAGCTAATTCATTAAGCTTTTGAACTGCAAGGGCTGCTGTCATACCATCAGGGTAGCCCAAATCGTCAACATCACCTTTTTCATACGGTTTTACCTGCCGGTTCATACTTTGCCGGTTTTCACCATTTGCATAGCCAAAAAAAGCATTCCAGCCTGTTTCCCATTTTGCCGGATTAAAAATCAGCTCATCCCAGCTTTGTGGCAGCTCCCGTTCTTCACTTACAGGGTCAGTATAACCATATAGTAAACCATCGGCATGATGGCTGATCTTTCCTATTCCAACCGTATAGTAACCACTGTTTTTTAAATGATGTATAAATGTTTCAGGTTTGTCGGATGGTGCACTTTCCGCAATATATTTTTTACAGGCATCATTGCTTAAATGTCCTTTTGTTTTTGGGAGCATTCCAGTGAGAAGCGAATACCTTGATGCCCCACAAGTGGGAACTTGCACATAATGGTGCATAAAAACTGTCCCGGATCCTGCCAATTTATCAATGTTGGGGGAATGAATGTAATCTTTTCCATAACAACCCAGTTCAGGTCGAAGGTCATCAACACATATAAACAGGACATTGGGGTTGCTTACTTTATTTTCTCCGCAAGAGACTAATAGAAAAAAGGTACTTAAAATCCACAAATAAATTTTCATAAGCAAAGTTTTAATGAATCCGACATAGCCCTGCCATTAATGCATCAACAGTAATTTAGCCAGGTAAGAATACAAATCTAAAAAAACTTATTCATGTAATAAATAAATGGATAATGGTTCAGGTTCAATGGGTCGAAGGTTGTTTAAATCTTATTTTAGGGATATTATGAAGATTTTCAGGCTACCTGACCTATATAGCGATTGATCTTACAATTAGCCGTATGCTTTTAAATATAACAATAAGCACTGCCAATAAATGACAGTGCTTAAAAACTACGTTCAAAAATTCACTCCCTAAAAAGGACAGGGAATTAACTTATCTGATACTGAATGATCATTTCATGTTGAAGCAGATAGATTAATAACCAGGATTCTGAACCAATGCAGAATTTTTATCCATCGCATCTTGTGGTATTGGCATCAGGTAATTTTTATCATTCCAGATGTATACGTTTCTCATATTCGTATAAGGATCCTTGAAAGTCGTTTCCCCCGGCTGCAATACATCAGCTGCCGTTTGTGGGGTCAAATACAGAATCGAACCATCCGCCTGCCGCAATGGGTAGCAACAACTCATATATCCACCTTTTAACGGATCCGAGGGATCAACCGGTACGCTACCATTGCACACCTCTGCTCCAATTCTCCAACGTCGAATATCCCAGAAACGATGACCTTCAAAAGCCAACTCTACCTTCCGTTCGTGCTGGATTCTTTCAAACATGCCCACTTTATCTAAAGATGTATAATTCACTTCCAGATTAGGCATATTGGAACGTTCGCGAACAATATTGACTGCATCATATACTGATTGATCAGGTCCATCAGCTTCATTTTGTGCTTCGGCATAATTCAGGTAAACTTCAGCCAACCTTAATACAATCCAACTTTGCTTTGACAAACCAAATTCACCTACCGGAGCTCCCTGATCCATAAATTTTCTCAGATAGTATCCGGTAATTGTTGCCAAACCTTGTGCATGTGCCGCATTTCCGTTGGCACCTGCTGCTTTTGGGGTCCAGTTACTCCCGTCTTTCACCCAGGCCAGGTCAAGTGTTACTCCGTAAAACTCAGAACCATGATGCAGAACTGTTTGCTTCAATCTTGGATCACGATTTGTATATGGATTTTGTGGGTCAAAACCATTTTCAGGAGTTGAAGGTTTACCATCTGCCATTTCATAAGCCAGGATCAGATCGTGGGTTGGATTATGCTGGCCACCCCATGAACCACGGTGACTTGGAGGTCTGGAGAAATTATCAACAGTACCGCCTTTATTTACCCCGTCAAACATGATTTCAAAAAGTACCTCTTTATTATTTCCCTGAGAAATAAACAAAGCTTCATAATCATCAGCCAGCTTTCGATCACTCGCTCCGCTCTCAACCGCATCAATTACTTTTTTCGATAATAATGCAGATTGAGTATAACGTTTTGCGAATAACATTGCACGCCCATGAAAACCCCAAACTGCTTCTTTACAAGCTCTTCCCCACTGTGACCCTACAGCATCCATATCTTTTGCCATAGGCAGTTGTTCTGCTACATCAGTAAATTCAGTATCAATAAAGTCATATACATCATCCGTTGAAGATCTTCCAATATAAAGGGCTTCCGGATCAGTAATATCAGGAACGGCTGTTATCAGTGGTACATCACCATAACGACGAACTAAATCAAAATAGAAAAAGGCACGAAGGAAACGGGCCTCGGCTTTCATTAACTGCATTGCAGGGCTGCTTGACAAAGATGATTCATCAACTCCCTCAATAAGTGTGTTACACTGGTAAATCGCTGTAAATAAGTTTCAATTCGTAAATGTTTAGCATCTTTTCTTTAAGCTTTCTAGTAAGGAGTTTAATCTAAAGAATTCCCCGTGGCTCTGCCACGGGGATAGTCAACTTTAAGAATTTTCTTTATTGGCTTAGAGTTAATGATTTAGCTAATTTGTAGTCTCGATCTTGACCCTTCAGGAAGATATTATTTTGCATTTATCAGGGAGTAATCCCTATATTTGAGCCATCTATCCTTGGCAGTTGTATGAAACAAGATAAATACATATGGGATGAATTCAGAAAGGAAGAAGATTATGCTTTATCTTATATCTATCATCAAAATATAGATTTTTTGTTTTATTATGGTAAAAGTTTTTCGAAGGACGAAGATTTTATTCATGACGTCATACAGGACTTATTTTTTGATTTAATCAGAACCCGCAAGAAATTAGGGGAAACTGATAACATCAGGCTTTATTTGGTAAAATCTTTTCGTAGAAAACTATTTAGGGCGCTTGAAAAAGAAAAAAGACAGGATGAGCTGAAAGACAAATCAGGAACTGAGCCTAAGATTATTTTTTCTGTTGAAGAGGATTTTATTTTGGATGAAGATCGTTCCCGGAAAAATAAGCTGATCCGAAAAGGGATGAAGGAATTGAATGAAAAGCAACGGGAAGTATTGTATTACAAATTTACCTGTGGATTTGATTACGGTCAAATCTGTGAAATTATGTCTATTTCCTATGATTCTGCCAGAAAGTTAGTTTCCCGTGCAATTAGTTCGCTTAGAAAATATTTGTCAGAAAGTGAACTGTTTTATCTTTTAATTTTCAGAAAACTCTCTATCTGAAAATATTTTTAAAGATTTTTTGTCACAAAAAAAACGATCGT
The DNA here is from genome assembly GCA_028282195.1 of Prolixibacteraceae bacterium. Classification (GTDB taxonomy): domain Bacteria; phylum Bacteroidota; class Bacteroidia; order Bacteroidales; family Prolixibacteraceae; genus Sunxiuqinia. Next base: position 7,166 of record JANQII010000045.1, on the reverse strand, counting down.
GTCTTTTTATGTATAAAAGGCCGAAATCATGTTTAACAAAAAATACAATGATTATTCTGTAGAAGATTTACTTCATGACCAGGAGTTTGTTTCAATTGTATTGAAATACTCATCAGATAAAAAATGGGGGCAATTTCTTGAGTCCCATCAAGATTCCAAATCAAATATGAGAAAAGCCCGGAAGTTGATTCTATTATTCAAAATTAACCTGGAGCAAGTAGAAGAAGAAAGAAAATTTAAACTTTGGAAAGACATCACGGGTTTTGACAAAGAATATACAAGAAAGAACAAGATTCGCAGATTAAGGAGAGTTATCCGGATTGCGGCTTCAATTCTTATTATTCTATCCATAAGTAGTGTTGCTTATTGGGGCTTAAATCAACAAAAGTCATTTTATCAATTTGCAGAATCTGCTTCAGCATTAACAACAGATTATCCGGTTTTATTATTAGCTAATGGAGAGCAAATTATATTGGAAAAAAACGATCCTGAAATTAAGTTCTTGGAAAATAGAGATGCGATTATCATCAATAATGAGAAGGTGATTAATATCTCTACTCAAAATGACAATTCTGAAGATCAAACGTTAAATGAACTACTAGTTCCATATGGAAGAAAGTCAAGCTTAGTTTTAAGAGATGGTACAAAGGTGTGGTTAAATGCTGGAAGCCGTTTTGCTTTTCCTCAAAAATTTGAAGGGAAAAAGCGAACTGTATTTATTGAAGGGGAAGGATATTTTGAAGTAGCAAAAAATGGAAAGAAAGCTTTCCATGTATTTTCAGAAAATATAGAAGTTGAAGTATTGGGAACGAAATTTAACCTAAGTGCTTATAGCTCTGATGATTTTAGTGAAACAGTTTTGTTGGAAGGAAGTGTAAATATGTGGGGGGAAGGTAAGTTGATAAGAGACAGGGAGCTAATGAAGCCTAATCAAAAGACAGTTTTTAGTAAAGTTGAAAAAGACCTGAAAACGAGTATCGTAGAAAATCCCCAAATGTATATTTCCTGGGTAGAAGGTTGGTATCAGTTTTCTAAAGAAGATTTGCCCCAGGTTCTTAAAAAGATTGAAAGGCATTACAATGTAACATTTAGTTACGATAAGAATGCGATGGTAAAGGCATTGCCTATATCTGGAAAGTTGGATTTAAATAGGTCGATTGATGAAGTAATGAAGGTTCTTTCGGGTGTAGCTAAGATTAATTATAAAATGGTTGACGATAATCTGATAATTATAAACTAAATAGAAAGGAATAAGCTAAAACGGAAGAAATCCGGGGAATTAAGGCCTCACCGGATTTCCAGGTTTATTGAATAGAAGTACTAATAATAAACGAACCAAAAGTATGAAAAAAAAACGAAACAGGCAGTGTTGCTTTGTTAGCAACAGTATGCCGAAAATTTTACGAAAGATGAAACTAGTTAGCTTTCTAATGCTAATATCGGTAGTTTCAGTAACTGCCAATAGCTATTCTCAGCAAACCAAATTCAATATGAATTTGGAGAACATCACTGTACGCCAGGTTTTCCAGCATATTGAAGAGAATAGTGAATTTATTCTGTTGTATAGTGAAGAATCTGTAGATGTTAATCGCAGGGTTGATATTATGGTAAATAATGAAAATATTGACTCTGTGTTGGATCAGGTTTTTGAAGGAACCAACAACCGATATGAAATTCATGATCGGCAGATTGCTATATTATTAAAAGATAAATCTCAAGTTCCTTCAATCATTGGTTCAGCTCAGAAGAAGGATATTTCCGGTCAGGTTAATGATTCTTCAGGTCAACCCCTTCCGGGTGTATCCATTGTAATTAAGGGAACCACAGCAGGTACCATCACTGATTTTGATGGAAACTTTAGCCTAAAAAATGTGTCAAGCGAAGCTACACTGGTATTTTCTTTTGTGGGAATGAAAACAATAGAAATAGCCGTTGCTAACCAGTCAACTTTCAATATTGTAATGGAGGATGATGCAATTGGTTTGGAGGAAGTTGTTGCAATTGGCTATGGAGTTCAGAAAAAGGCTGATTTAACCGGAGCAATTTCTTCTGTTTCAGGATCAACTTTGAGCAAAGCTTCTGTCCCTAACTTATCTTCTGCAATAACTGGTAAGGTAACTGGCGTAACTGCTGTCCAAACAAGTGGTCAACCAGGTTTTGACGGAGCTACTATCAGCATTAGAGGGAAAAGTACAACTGGGAACAACGCTCCTCTTGTAATTGTTGATGGGGTTGTAAGGTCAATGTCAAGGATTGATCCAAATGACATTGAAAGCTTAACTGTATTGAAAGATGCTGCATCAACTGCGGTATATGGAGCCAGGGCTGCAAATGGAGTATTATTAATTACAACCAAGAGAGGTTCAACAGGCAAACCAAGTTATGATTATACAGGAACCTATGGTTTACAGTCTCAAACCCGAAAAATGGAGATGATGAACGCTGGTGAATATGCTCAATACATAAACGAGGCCAAGGCAAATTTTGGTGAAGACCTGTTGTTTACGGAGGAAGAGGTTGCTAAGTATAAAAGCGGGGAACTTCCAAGCTATGACTGGATGGATGAGGTTTTAGGCGAAAATGCACCAATACAAAAACACAATCTTTCGGTGAGCGGAGGAACAGAAGACGTCAAATATTTTTTGTCTTATGGATACCTTGATCAAGATGGTTTATACTCAACAGCAAAGTACAAACAAAACAACTTGCGATCGAATATCAATGTTAAATTATCTGACAGATTGGATATTAGTGTTGATCTGGCTGGACGTATCGAAGATCGGTTGAGTTCTCCTTCAAGTAGTTCTTCTCTATATCAGGGAACCGTAATGGCGCGCCCATATTTAAAACCAGTTTTAGATGCTTCAGATGGAGTGCCTGCCGGATCGGTAACATTTAATGGACACAGTGGGAGCCCAATTGGACAAGCAACGAGGAGTGGTTCCGTTAACTATAAAAATTACATATTTCAAAGCAACTTAAACTTAAAATATAAAGTGCCGGGAATTGATGGGCTTGTTGCAAATGCATTTTATTCATTTGACCTCAGCCATAGTTCAAATAAAACATTCCAATTCCCTTATGTAATGTACACTTATAATGAATTAACAGGTGGGTATATTTACGGACAAGGGGGGGTATCAAAAACAAGTTTAAGAGAGGGAAGGTATAAGTATCAACAAACGACCTCGCAACTAAGCTTAAATTATTCTAAAAAAATTAAAGACCATACTGTATCTGCTTTGGCTTTATTTGAACAGATAGAGACCTTCTCAAATTCATTGTCTGCATTTCGGGATGATTTTATATCAACGGCAATACCAGAATTATTTGCCGGAGGTGTTGATTTATGGAGCAATAACGGTGGATCCGGAGAAACTGCCAGGAGAGGTTATGTTGGGCGTATAGACTATGATTACAAAGGAAAGTACCTCTTCCAGGCGAACATGCGCCTTGACCAATCCTTTAATTTCCCAAAAGATGGGCGAAACGGTTTTTTCCCGGCTTTTTCAGCAGGATGGAGGATTTCTGAAGAAGACTTCATGAAAAGCATTGGTATTATTAGTAATCTGAAACTAAGAGGCTCGTGGGGAAAAACAGGAAATGACCGTGTTGGTGCTTTTCAATACCTGGCAAATATGGAATTTGGAGGAGGAACAGCAATTGGAAATAGTTTCAGTAAGGGCATCCAGGTAACCGGAGTGGCAAATCCAAATATTACCTGGGAAACAGCAACAACAATCGGTATCGGTTTAGATTTGGGGATTTTTGATAACAAAATAACTGTTGAAGCTGACTATTTTAAGAAAAGAACCGAAGATATATTACGCCCTAATAGTGGTATTGTACCACTCACTTTTGGCGCCAGCCTGCCAGATGAGAATATTGGTATTGTGGATAGTTGGGGAACAGAATTTGCAGTAGATTACAATGAAAAAATCGGTGATTTATATCTTTCCGTAGGAGCCAATATTTCATGGTATGATAATAAAGCCATATTTGTAGCTGAACCAGAAACGGTGCTTCCTTCTATCGCACAAACAGGAAGGGCCCTGGGCTTGAGAACAGGATATTTAAGTGATGGATTGTTCCAAACCCAGGAAGAAATTAATAACGCTCCGATACAATTTTCAGAAGCCATTCACAATGCGTTGAAGCCAGGCGACATAAAATACAAAGACTTAAACGGTAGAGATGAAAATGGAGAACTTACAGGCAAACCTGATGGAAAAATAAACAGTGACGACCGTACAATTATTGGAACAAGCGGTGATCCTAATACCGTATTTGGTCTGAACATATACATGGAATACAAAGGTTTTGACCTGACAGCTAATTTCCAGGGGGCAACTGATTATTCGAGACAATATCAGATGATTCCTTTTGAACGCGATGGAAACGCACTTCGTGTTATGAAAGATGCCTGGAGGCCTGGTAATGAAGATGCCAGATACCCACGGTTAAGCTCAGGTGACCTTCCTGCCAACTCATCATACACAAGTGACTTCTGGATTGAAGAAGTATCGTTTGTTAAACTAAGGAATTTGGAGCTTGGATATAGCTTTAAGAAAAACAGCACACTATTGTCTAAAGCAGGAATTGACAATGTTCGGATATTCTTTGCCGGAACAAATTTACTTACGATATCTAATGTAGATTGGAGGGATCCTGAAGGGGCTTCTGGAGGGTTTCCATTTTATCCGCAAGTTAAAACGGTGTCACTGGGTTTAAATGTTAAATTTTAATTTCTGATAATTATGAAAAAAACAATATATTTTTTATTCATTCTGCTATTCTTATCATCTTGCGATGATGGGTTTCTAGATAGAGAACCTTTAGATTCATTTGGTTCAGAAAGTGTATTCAAAGATCCGGCTTTAACACAAGCTTATTTATATAATCTCCAAGGGAGGTTACCTTGGGGAATTAACGGATCAACAGGTTACGGAAGCTACTCAGATATGCTGGCATCGGCTACTGACGAAGCAAGAGGTAAAAGTGGATGGGTTCAAGTCAATGCAGTAATAATAAAAGGAGCAATTATCCCAACAAGATCAGGAGGATTGGATCTTTGGGGTAAGGCATATAAAACCATAAGAATTGCTAATGAAATAATAAAAGGGCTGGAAGCATCTGAAATGGAGGCATCTGAGAAAAATGCATACCTTGCTCAGGTCAAATATGTCCGAGCTTTCGAATATTGGGATTTGGCTCGCAGATATGGAGATGTTCCGTTAATTAAAGCTCCTCAAAGTTTTGAAGATGATATCTTAGTTTCTCGTACTGCGCGTTCTGAAGTCTATGCATTTATTTATTCAGAACTAAATGAAGCTGCACAATATTTGCCAAACAAATCGGAAGTAGAAGCAGGTGTTATTACCAAACAAGCCGCAATTTCTTTAAATGCAAGGGTAATGTTGTATGCCAAACAATGGCAGCAAGCCGCTGAATTAGCAGATAAGGTTATCTCAGGTACAGAGAATGATGGTATTGATTTACATCCGAATTATCGTGAATTATTTTTATCCCATCATGGCAATAATGAAGTTATCATGGAAAAGATTACAAATATCCCGATAACCGGACACTCTTTTGCAAGGTATAACTTCCCTGTACGCTGGAGATCTGACTGGGGAGGACAAACTAACCCAACACAGCAAATGGTAGATGCTTATGAAATGGCTGCTACAGGTTTGCCAATAACTAATCCTGAATCCGGTTATAATCCAGATCGCCCCTATGATGGCAGAGACAAGCGGTTTTATGCATCTATATTTTATCACGGGAGTGAATTTTCTGAAATACAGCCAGTAAGGGGAGAACCATTTATTGATATGGAGTGGAATAATCAAAATGAAGGTCCTGGAACAAAAAAAGATGGAAATGCATCTATTACAGGGTACTATGTAAAGAAGTTTGCTGATCCTGCTGATGGTTTTGGTCCAAAGCCCGGAGAAAGCCAGGCAAGCTGGAAAGAAATTCGTTTTGCTGAGGTATTACTTATTTATGCTGAAGGTTCAAACGAAGCAAATGGCCCCTCAGCAAAAGTTTATGCAGCTATTAATAAAATAAGGGCAAGGGCAGGGCTCCCAAATTTACCTGAGGGATTATCAAAAGAACAAATGCGCGAACGCATCCGGCAAGAAAGAAGAGTTGAGCTGGCATTTGAGAACCATCGTTGGTTTGACTTGATCAGGTGGGGAATTGCAGAAGAAGTTCTGGATGGTTTTATTCCTCGGGGAGTTAAAATTACACGCAAGGATGATGCTCCAAGTCACGAAGAAAAACCTCAGTTATTCGATCAGGATTATCTGGATTTTGATACCAGTTTTATTGTTGAAGGGCGAACACAAACCTTCCCTTCAAGCCATAATTTGCTACCAATACCACAAAGTGAAATGGACAAAAATCCAAACCTGGCCCCTCAAAACCCAGGGTATAACTAACTACATACTTCAAAAAAAGAATGAGGCTGTCCCCGGAGAGGATGGCCTCTTTTTTGTTGCAAGTCCATTTGAACCTAATACGGAAATACGAAGTATCTATAGGACGAATGGCGCAATTAAGTATAAACCACTCAAGATATTTTAGAAAAGGTTAAACCGAGTAGGCAATTTCTAAATCTGTCTTTTAGGAAAAGTCACCTTTCCAACAAAAAATAATGCCTTTCCAATATGAAAAGGCATCATTCCAAAGATTTAACTGATCATTCCAACATAATCAGTCAGTCATTCCTATTAAAAAGTCAATCTTTCCAACTCCATGAGGTATCTTTCCCCAAGGCTAGCGCGGATCTGTGATCCGTGTTTTGCTGGATTATGGAATTTATATCTTCTACTTATAATAGGGTGGTAATTATTCTTTCATCTAAAGTAATAAACTATTTCTTGCCGAAGGTCTTTGATAGAACATACTTCGTTTATTCATAATTACCAGCAAAGCTGGGACACTGATCACAGATCATTGCCAGCCAATGATAAAAAGAGTGGAACCCTTCTTACTTTGCTTAGCATAGGTCTTTGGGTGTAAAATTCGAAGTGTTTTCTGTTTAGGAACAGGAGAAACTGCCAGGGGGAAGGTACCATTGGCCAGTTATCTTAAAAAAACTGCCAGGGGAAGGCCTGGCAAACCCAATTAAATTTGAAAAATTGCCAATGGGAGGGGTA
>JANQII010000042.1 GCA_028282195.1 Prolixibacteraceae bacterium | reverse complement strand
TTAACTGGTTTTGCGGTGTGTAGTTGACCATAACTGCATGTGTTTTGAACACAATTTAGTAAAACCTTTGCAGTTTGCATAGATGGAAACAGATTAGTTATCATTTTTAAATGTTAATAATCAGAAACATAAGGTAGTTCAACGAAAAAATCAGCAGACCCTAAGTTGGTATGTGGTGATCTTAAAATATTCTTTCATGTACATTTCTAAAACGTGACTGCCTCTTTAAGTTGATTTATTCTACATTTTTTCTGTTAATAACAATCATTTTAATATCATAATTTAAATGTGAATAACTCTAATCGAAAAAGTTCGATTATTAATGATTTATTCTTATTGTTAATCCAAAAATTAATCCAAAAATTAATCTTTCCGGGATACATTTAATCACTGAAAATACTAAAAATGCTATAAAGACAGACAATAATGTTATTTGAAGTGATCATTTTAGTCTTAATCAATAAGTATAATTATGAAGTTCATAGCGGTTGTAAATTAATTGGATTCTAGGTTATATAATGTATATAATCATGATTTTGTAATGATATTTTATGTTATCGAAGTTATTTCATCTGGGGGGGACATTAATATGCTGATGTTCGAAGCTTTAGTTCCCGGCAAATGTCATTGTGCATTACATGGTCAGGAAGGTACTGTTTTTTTGCAGGTTGGTTCTAATAAAATGCTGAGAATACATAAAAAAGGAAAACTAATATAAATGTTATATGAAAAATGTAAAACAAGTGTGTGTGATTGGAGTTCTTCTTGTTTGTATCTTTTGTCAAACCTTACTGGCTCAATCTCAAGAGGTAGTGGCTTCTGCCGGTATTTATTTTGAAAATAAGAACCATCAAATTTCATTTACAGTTGGGGAAACGGTGATAGAAACATACCGGGGAGATCAGTTCTTATTGACACAAGGCTTTCATCAGCCATTATTATGGGTTACAGAACTTGATGAGTTAGTAGGGATTAATTTGAATATCAAAGCTTACCCTAACCCAACAGCTGATTTTGTGAAAATTAATTCAAATGAAGAGCTGCCATTAGGTAGTACTTTTCATTTATACAATATGCAGGGAGTCCTCGTCAGAATTGGGGAAATGGATGGATTAACTACTGAAGTTTCTTTCAGGCAACTTGTACCAGCCAATTATTTCCTGAAAATATTTCATGAAGATAACATATTAAAAACATTCAAAATTATAAAGAAGTAACTTATGAGAAAATTACTTTTACTTTTTATTGGTATAGCGCTTGGTCTTGCAGTTTTCGCTCAAAATGAAAATACATTTAATTACCAGGCTGTATTACGTGATAGCTCTGGAGGAATCTTAGCTAATAAACAGATTGAGTTAAAAATTGAGATTTTGCAGGGAGAACTTCCGGGAACAGTGAAATATACGGAAGTATGGGATATTCAGACAAATGCTTTAGGCCTGGTTAATTTGCATATTGGAGAAATTGACCCGTCTGCATTCAAAACAATAGATTGGGGGCAGGGGCCAAACTTTATCTCAATTACTTGTGATGGTGAACATATGGGAACTAGTGAGTTGGTTAGTGTCCCCTTTGCAATACAGGCACAATCTGTGGTCAATGATAAAGTTGAAGATGACGACAGTGACCCGTTGAACGAAATTCAGGATATATCTATTTCAGGAAACCAATTAAGTATTAGTGGGGGATCGACAGTAAGCCTTCCTTCCGGATCTTCAAACCAAAGCCTTTTCCTTTCAGGGAACCAATTGTCCATTACAGGGGGGAATACCGTTAGCCTGACCGATACCGATCCCACAAATGAAATTGAACTGCCTGGAAAAACAGGGCATGCCGGGAAAGTACTTGCTGTAAACAGTGGGGAAGATGGCGTACAGTGGGTAGACCCGGGCACCGGCACGAAACTTACAGAGGCCGAAGTGGACGCCTTTGTAGCTAACAACGGCTACCTTACAACTGAAGTGGACGGGTCTGCAACGAACGAGATACAAGACCTCAACCTTTCGGGTAATATCCTGAAGATTACAGGGAATACAACTGCCACGAACATTGACCTTTCATCGTACGCGGACAATACCGACAATCAGACCCTGACAGAGATATTAACAGCAACACCAAGTGCCGGGGGTAAAAAAATTGAGGGACTGGCAGAACCAACCAATAACCAGGATGCGGCAACTAAAAACTACGTGGACAATGCCGTCGTTGGGAAAGTCGATAAGGTTTCAGGGAAAGGACTGTCAGAAAATGATTTCACAACAGCTGAAAAAAGCAGGCTGGCAAATGCTGTTGAACTGCTGGCCAACAAGAACCAGGCCAATGGCTATGCCGGTTTAAATACCAATAAAAAAATCGATACTTCGCAATTACCTGCAATTACCATAAATAGTGTATATACACAGAGTGATGAAGCAGGTCAACTGGCTCTTTCTGCAAATCAGGGGGACGTGGTTATTCGTACCGACCTGAAGAAAAACTACATCCACAACGGGGGGAGCACCGGCACAATGGCCGACTGGAGCGAACTGCTGTCCCCTGATGTCGATGTGGAGAGCGTGAATGGCAAAACAGGGGTGGTGACCATTGGTATTGCAGATATTACAAACCTCCAAACCGAGTTGGATGGGAAAGCATCAACAACATACGTGGATTCCAAAACATTTGATTTGGTGAATGACTTCTCCGGAGGCACAGACAAGGCCCTCTCTGCAGAAATGGGTAAAACCCTGAAAACAGGGCTTGATACTAAAGCGGGACTGGCTTCGCCCGTATTTACAGGAACCCCATCATTGCCTGCAGGGGCTACTGCTGTTACCCAACCGGCAAATGATAACTCCACGAAGCTGGCAACAACAGCTTATGTTGATGCTTCAGCAAGCAGTTCCGGGCTTACTGAAGCAGAAGTGGACGCCTATGTTGCCAACAACGGGTACATCACAGATGCCGATGATGCGGATCCCGATCCGACCAATGAGATTGAGTTACCGGCTAAAGCAGGACATGCCAATAAGGTATTGACCGTAAACAGCGCAGCTGATGGGGTTGAGTGGGTTGCTGCCACAGTTGATACAAAGTTATCTGACGGTGATATTGCCTCGATGGGGTATATCAAGGATGCTGATGATGCGGATCCCGATCCAACCAACGAGATTGAGTTACCTGCAAAAACGGGCCATTCCAATAAGGTGCTGGCCGTGAACAGTGCAGCTGATGGGGTTGAATGGGTTGCTGCCACAGTTGACACGAAACTATCAGACGCAGATATTGCCACAATGGGGTACATTAAAAACGCAAATGATGCCGATGCTGACCCGAATAATGAGATCGAACTGCCAGCAAAAACGGGCCATTCCAGCAAGGTACTGGCCGTGAACAGCGCAGCTGATGGGGTTGAGTGGGTTGCTGCCACAGTTGACACAAAGCTATCAGACGCGGATATTGCCACAATGGGGTACATTAAAAACGCCAATGATGCCGATGCTGACCCGAACAATGAAATCGAACTGCCAGCAAAAGCAGGAAATGCCAGCAAGGTACTGGCAGTGAACATTGCTGCCAATGCAGTTGAGTGGGTTGCTGCCACAGTTGATACAAAGTTATCTGATGGGGATATTGCAGGGATGGGGTATATCAAAGATCCCGCTGATGCGGATTCCGATCCAACCAACGAGATTGAGTTACCGGCTAAAGCAGGTCATTCCAACAAGGTACTGGCCGTGAACGGTTCCGCCGATGGTGTTGAGTGGGTTGCTGCCACAATAGATACCAAGCTAACTGAGACAGAGGTTGACAATTATGTTGCCAACAATGGATATATATCCGGAACTGTTCCTGTATCAAGTGGTGGAACAGGAGCGACAACTAAGACTGCTGCTTTCGATGCATTGAGCCCAATGACCAATGAAGGAGATATAATTGTGGGAAATGCGAGTGGAACAGGTACCCGCCTTGCAAAAGGTACTGCAGGACAGGTACTGACAATGAATGCCGGAGGAACCGCACCTGAATGGGCAACCTCGGCAACTAACCCCTGGATTGTTTCAGGGAATCATATTTATTATAATTCAGAGAATGTTGGGATTGGGACAACAAATCCTACTCGTGCCAGGCTGGTTGTTGAGGGAAGTGTTAGCTATGATAATGGGGCTTATGGTTGGTTAAACAATACAGGTACTACTTCCACTACAAGCCAGGTAAATGTTCCAACTTCAATTTATGCGAGCGATAGAGTGGTAGCCTCGGAGTTCAATGCATTTAGTGATAGGCGCATTAAATCAGAAATTACACAGGTTGCAAATGCTTTAGATATCATTAGCGGGTTTAATGTTGTTGCTTATAATAAGGTTTCTAAAGAAAGTGATGGCAAGATGGGAGAGGTTGGTTTGATCGGACAAGAAGCTTGGAAAAGCTATCCTCTTTCTACCCGGATTTCACCGGGAAGTGTATTGGATAAGAATGGAAACTGGATTGAAGTAGATGACTTTCATGCTGTTAATTATCAGACGGTTTCAATGCTTGGAATAAAAGCAATTCAGGAGCAACAAGAACTGATCCAGGAGCAGCAAAAGCAGATTGATGGGCAACAAAAACAAATTGATGAATTAGAACGTTTGATAAAGGAATTTTTGGAAAAATAAATAGTTAAAATTAACTAGTAGTACGTTCATAAAGTTTCGTTGAAAAACTCATCGGATGACCCTGCTGATATTGAGTATTTTAGTCATCCGATGAGTTACACGTTAATTCAAAAACGCACTACTAGATAAATGAAATACAGGGCTGCCTCAAATAAATGGGGTGGCTTTGTAAGTTTATAGAATTATGCCTAAACCTTCTTTTTTTAATTTTCTTAAAACTCAATATTGATTAAAATAATCAGAAGTTCAATTTTGCCTAAAAACTAGTTATACCATTTTATTGAGCAAATTTGCAGGTGAAATGGTATTAACATTCAGATGTTAATGTTTTTTTTGCAGACTTAATCCTAAAAATAATCCATTTATTAATCTTTTGCCGATAGATTTGGAAACTAATGTGAATTCACTGGAAAAATAGATTTTTTATCTAAAAACTTAATCTTATGAGAAAAATTATCGTAATGGTGCTTTTTATGGCATTCTTGTTACAAAACGCTTTGGCTCAAACCAAGTCAATTCGTGGAAATGTAACCGATGAACAGAACGAGCCTATACCTTCTGTTACCGTCCTTATTAAAGGAACAACCACTGGTGTTATTACCAATGTGAACGGTGATTATAATATTACAGCCAGCGTTGGGGATATTTTGATTTTTAAATTCCTGGGTATGGAATCTCAAGAAATAAGAGTAGATAAACAGAACGTGATTAATGTTGTTATGTCAACATCTAATGTTGCTTTAAATGAGGTGGTCGCGATTGGTTATGGGAGTGTAAAGCGTAAGGATTTGACGGGAGCAACAGCTTCTGTTTCAGCCAGGGACTTGTCTGAAGATAGAGCTGTCGTTAGTTTACAAGAAGCTTTAAAAGGCAAGGTGAGTGGTGTTCGGATTATCCAAAACTCAGGTGGTCCGGGAGCACAAAGTACAGTGTTGATTCGCGGCGCTACTTCATTTTCGGGTGATAATCAGCCCTTGTATGTTGTAGATGGTTTCCCTGTTGAGAATTTTGACCTGAATAGTGATGATATTGAAACAATTGATGTTTTAAAAGATGCGGCTTCAACTTCAATCTATGGATCGAGAGGAGCAAATGGAGTTATAATAGTTACAACAAAAAAAGGTAAAAAAGGAGAACCCCGGATTGAGGTAAGTGCCAAGTACGGTGCAAGTAACCTTGCTAATAAGGTTGGTGTTTTAGACAACGTGCAATGGATAAAACAAATGTATGATCAATTGCTTGGATACGGGTATCTTAGAAAAGGTACGTGGGATGGAGTAAAGCATCCACAGTTCGATTATTACCAGGATGTCGAAGGCAATATTTGGGTTTTACCGGGACTAGATCCATTTGGAAATCCTATTGCAGCTAAAAATCATGAACTTTATCGGGACTCAACAAATACCGATTGGCAGGATGCAACATTCCGGACTGCTGTTTTCCAGGATTACCGTATCAATTTTTCAAGCGGAACCGATAGGTCATCCTATAATTTATCGTTAAATATAATTGACGAGGAAGGATTGGTCCCAAATAATAAAGTGCAAAAATTATTGGGGCGTTTTAATATGATGCAGAAATTGACAGACCGCCTGGAAATCAATTCTAATACCTATTTTACAAAAGTAAAAGATGAGGGATACAGGGATGTTGCACATTTTGTACTGACAAGGTCACCCAGTGAGCCCCTGGAAGAGGTATGGAATCCTAGTGTGACTGTACCTGGATATGTGAAAACTGACCTGATAACAAAACCGATCGCACAAACCGAAGCAATTGTGAATGAGACTTACTCTTCTGTATTCCAATCAAACTTAACATTTAACTACAAAATTTCGAAAAAACTAACTTTTGTAGTTGGAGGAAGTTATCGAAATGTTTCTGAAGACAAAGAAAACTACATTCCAAGTAATATTCCGGGAATAGGAAGCAATTACAACGGAGTCGCACAGTACTGGCGAAATGCTTACCAGTATATGACAAACGAAAATTATTTGACTTTTACTGATAAAATAGGTGACCATAATATAACTGCTATGCTGGGTAATTCAGTTGAGTGGTATGAACATAAAGCTTTTGTTAGTGAAAATAGAAGTTTCGAATTAGAGAACCTTGAATTTTATGGCATAGCGGGAGGTACTGAGCCCCAAATACCATCGGCTGGTTATACAGAAACTTCCTTAGCTTCATTTTATGGCCGTTTAAATTATAGTTATAAAGACAAGTATCTTCTAAAAGCAACCATGAGAGCTGATGGTTCTTCAAAATTTGCGGCAAACAACAAATGGGGCTATTTCCCTTCTGTCGGGATAGCATGGCGCTTATCAGAAGAACAATTTGCGAAAAGTATATCCTGGTTTCCTACAACAAAAATCAGGGCTACCTGGGGAATTGCCGGGAAGCAAGGTATTCAACCCTATCAATCATTATCGGTTATTGAAGCCGGAACAACAACAATTGATGGTATAAACAGAACCCTGGCTGCATATCCGTTAAGGCTGGCAAATCCAGATCTTAAATGGGAAAAGAACGAGGAGTTTGATATTGGGATAGATTTGTATTTTGCAAAAGGCCGATATAACTTTACAGCAGATGTATTTAGAAAAAATACCGATGGTTTACTTCTGGACCTCCCTGTTCCTGCATACACGGGCTATTCTAGTCGTACATCAAATTTTGGCAGGCTTCAAAACGAAGGACTGGAACTTCAGCTAAATGCAACCCCAATACAACAGGATTTTAAATGGGAATCTACTATAAACTTTACATTCGGCCGTTCCAAAGTACTTGAAGTTGGGGAACAGGATGAATTATATATACCATACGGCATTTTAAAAGAGGGTGAACCTATAGGCGTTTGGTATGGATATGAACAAGATGGAATTTGGCAATCGCAAACTGAAATTGACGAAGCAATCGCAAATGGATTTACAGGACAATTGGGAGCTTCTGCTTCTGCTGTAAAGCCAGGCTATACTAGATTTGTTGATCAACTAACTATTGATACTGATGGTGATGGAATTCCGGATTTGGCTGATGGGGCGATTGATTCTAATGATCGTGTTGGATTAGGGAAATCAACTCCTGATTTTACAGGTGGTTTCTTTAACACATTTTCATGGAAAGGTTTTTCCTTAAATGTGGGGCTACAATTTAGTTATGGAGCAAAGATATTTAATTCAAACAGGATTGCGATGGAGGAAGGTCGTGGAGGCGCTAATCAAACGATTATGGCAGCTAATCGTTGGTTGCCCGATCTTTATTCAGTAGATCCTGATAATCCTGAAGAATTTGAGTTATTGAGGCCTGGTAATAGTTCAGATGAAATCAGAATTGGGGCAGGAAATGCAGAAGGTGACTTAATCGATCGTTATATAGAAGATGGATCCTATATCAGGCTAAGCGATGTGTCGGTTGGTTATGATTTGCCAAAGAATTTTCTGAATAAATTGAAACTTACAAATTGCCGTGTTTATGTAACCGGTCAAAACCTGAAGCTTTGGACTGAATATACAGGATATGACCCCGAGGTTAATAACGGAGAATATAGGTCAATACTTCCAGGCCAGGATGCCGGCGCATATCCAAGAGAAAAAACGATTGCTTTAGGTATTAAAATGACCTTGTAATAATTGTAAAAAATTAAAGATAAAATATTATGAAAACAAAAATATTAATAGTCATCTTATTCCTGGCAACTGTATCTTGTGATGAGTTTTTGGAAGAAGCTCCCAGGTCAACTTATTCAAGTTCTAATTTTTACAATTCAGAAGAAGGGCTTAATGCCGGAATTGCAGGGGTTTACGATAATCTTCGAAGCTTTTATTCTTATGAAGGATCGGCTGCCTTATTCCTTGGGACAGATGTAGCCTGTACAAAATGGCAATCCGGTTTTAGGATCGATTTTGACTCCTATTCCTGGGGTACTGAAGGTTACTATTTTAATTGGATATGGAACGATCATTACCGTTTGATAATGCGGGCAAATGCCTTAATCATAGATGCACCAAATTCAGGGGTAGATGAAGATATTATAAACAGGATTGTTGGTGAAGCCAAATTTTTAAGGGCACTTTCTTATTTCCGCTTGGTTCAACTATGGGGGCCTGTCCCATTGCTTTTAGGTGGTGAAACAGACGAAATGCCTCGCGAGACTGTTGGGAAAATTTACGAACAAATTATAAGTGATTTAAATGATGCAACACAGGCAGGCATTCTACCTATTGAAAAGAAAGTTTCTGAAGAAGGCCGTGTTACACACTATGCCGCCAAAACACTTTTAGGGAAAGTATATTTAACCATGGCAAGCTATATAAAATATGGAGTTGTATTTGAAGGCTTGATGCAACAGGCTGGAAAATCAGATTATGGGTACAAGGCATCGATTGCAGAAGATGCAAATTCGTTATACCAAAAAGCCGAGTCGGTCCTGAAAGATGTAATAGACAACTCCGGATATGCACTTTTAGATAAATACGAAGATGTGTTTGATATTGACAATAAAAATTTAAACTCAGAAAGCATATTTGAAGTTCAATTCTCTGAAGATGTTGCTGGTGCCTGGTCGAAAGACCTTGGCCATGCAAACTGGGAACCATCCTATTCACATCTTGGTTCCTGGATTGGGTCAACTAATTGTAGGGCAGTTCCTTCACTTTGGGGTTTTTATGATGAAGGAGATCAGAGAAGGGAATGGAATTTCCCTCCTTATTTAATCTTAAAGTCGGGTCAAAATTATCAACAATATGCAGATATCAATGACCCGGATGTATGGGGAGGAACAGCAAGACATGATCGATTAATGAATGGAACTGGCAATTTCTTTGCTTTTGCAGGTTTTGCAAAATACCGCTGGGGAGATACCTGGGACGGTTGGCATGGTTATGCTGGTGGAGAAAATGTACCTACAAATGGAATTATGTTGCGCTATGCCGATGTGTTGTTAATGTATGCTGAAGCAAGCCTGGAAATAAATGGGCAAAATACAAATTCCCTAAATGCTATAAATGAGGTACGAAACAGGGCACGAGGTGCTGGGATTAGCCCTTCAGAAACTCCTGAATTTCAAAATCTGACACTCTCAGAATTAACGCTCGATGAAATTTTTGATGAAAGGGCCAGGGAGCTTTGTATTGAACATCATCGGAAATTTGACCTTTTGCGCACAAATAAACTTCAGGAAGCAAATTTAACAAGAAAACCAACGAATGAATATTATATGACTGGACCAATGCAGATTTCTGACCACCGATGGCTTTTCCCAATTCCACAAACCGAAGTCGATGTGGTTATAGACAAGGGTATGCTGTGGCAAAATCCTGGTTATTAGTGTTTTATTTAATAAACTTAAAAATATTTAACAATGAAATATATATATAATCGATTTATAAAATATATCATTCCTGCACTATTAGTGTGGTTTATAGTGAGTTGCCAGGATGATGAAATGGGTACAGACAATTCTGCACTTGTAGCAAAAATATCTGAAACAGAAAATTTTGTTCAGGGGAAAGAAGAAGGCACAGGATTAGGGGACTATTTATTTGGTAGCGTTACAGCTTTAAAAAATAAAATTGAATGGGCAAAAATGATTCAAGACAGGGCCGATAACCAGCATGCATTAGATAATGCTGTTTTAATTCTCGATAAGGGTATGGAAATAGTAGAAAATTCTGTTATTCGAGCTGCTTATCCAATGCAAATTGTTGGTAAATCCAGTATTAGGTGTGGTTCTCATGACCTGTATAATCCTGTTGATGAGTTTACCGTTGAGTGCCGGGTGAAATTAAATAGTTTCAATTCTCAGATTATTGTTGCGAATATTATTGGAACTGATTTCCAGGACTCCGCAGGGCCTGGAGGATGGGCAATCCGATCTTACTCGAATGGTAATGGGGATAAGCAAATTGATTATGTTTTAGGCTTGGGTGGTGGTGGCTGGTACGTTGATGTCCTTCCTGATGTCCTCGAAATTAATAAATGGACTCATTTAGCAGTAACTTATAATTGGACTACAAAATCAGCAAAGGTGTATAAAGACGGGATACTGCTGAGTAATAAAAGCATATCTCATCCAATAAATGCGAATAGTGAATTAAGTAAACTAAATATTGGAGGCAATGAATTTTGGGGAGATAGGCGCGATATTGATGGGCAGGTTATTGATGTTCGTATATGGGGAAGAGAACTTTCCGCTGATGAAATAAATGAAAGAAAAGATGACTTCTTAAGTAATGCTGGCCAATATTCCGGGTTAAATGCATATTGGCCGCTTAACCTGGCATTAGGATCAGAAATACTTGATGAAACCGGGCAGCATACAGCTATTTTATCAGGTGTTGAATGGGTGGATCCAAACTAGGTAAAAAGTAGAAGGAACTTATCGGTTACTCTTTATTTCTATAGTTTGAATGTTTTCTGGTCATGGCTGTTAAAACTGTAATAGCCGTGGCTGAAAGGCACTGAACATTGCGAGTCACAAACTTTTTGGGGCAATGCGGTTAATGGTATCTATTTTCTAAAAGTAAAGCAAGGTGGTAAAAGAGCTACGAAGAAAATTATTTTATAAGAATTGTACTCAATTTCATCATAAAGATTAAATGTGAGAATATAGTATTAAATGTATTTTGTTAAGTAAATATTGAAAAAAGCAAATCTTACAATAACAAATTAATGGATGTTATTAACCTGAGTTCGATTAAAAATCTTGGCTCAGTTTCAACTATTTTTTTAGTAGAAATTGGTTCAGATTTTAGAAGGACTACCTTGCCTACCGGCAGGCAGGTCGCGATAATTCAAGAAAATATGGAACGATTTATACAAAAAAGAGTGAAATCCAAAGGAAAATACAGAAATGCACAATCTTTGCACCAAAAATTCCTTAAAAT
>JANQII010000031.1 GCA_028282195.1 Prolixibacteraceae bacterium | reverse complement strand
TGTGCCGGAGTATTATAACTTCCCGGATCAATTTCTGTTTCTGATTCCGGAAGACCTAAATCCCTATCCGTATATTTCATTTTTATTTCATTGGCCTGGCGGGTATAAGATTCATTAGAAACACCCAATAAGGCCGAAACACGATGATTTTCTTTAAAAGTCCGGTTATAATCCAAAAAGAACTGCGTATTCAGGATATATCTTTTTTCATTATAATCTTCGGTATTCCTTGCATTATTTGCGTAAGAATTTGGTTTCGTTGCTGTTTCGCTCGAATAGAACGGTACTTCCAGACTTCTGATAAACCGATGATTTGCACTTAAGTCCAGGCCAACCATGCCTGTTGCTTTCAAGCCCTCTGCAACTTCAAGTTCAATATTTAAACTTCCTAAAAAGTTGTCATTATCGTGCTTATGAAATCCACCAGCTTCAAGCAGTCCAAGCGGATTGAATTGGGAAAGGACATCATTAATTAAATAGTTTCCATTTTCCGCTTTCATTTTATAGTTGTAATAGTTAGGTATCCGTGACCCATCAACCATAAGTATCCCGGGGCTTGCATTTGGGGCTTTTTGAAAGGTACGGTTAAATGCCATCAGGGAACTTACTTTAAGCTTACCGTACTCATTGACCATATTGGTCCTAAAATTGTAACGTTCAATTCCAAAGTCCCCAACAAAATTACTTTCCTGATCATAGTAGCCTACTGATATCAAATAGGTTGAATTCTTGCTTCCACCTGAGATACTGGCGTTGTAATTTTGTTGTAAAGCTGTTTGCAGAATCCCATCTAAAAACCATTGTCCTTCTCCATTTTCCTGAAAATCCCTGATTTCGGCAGGTGTATATTTTGGAGACAAACCACCATTAATTAAGGCTTGGTTTTTCAATAGCGCGTTTTCAAATCCTTTTACAGGTTTAAATAATACATCCGGATCCTGTAATCCGGTCATAGTGCTTACCCGAACAATCGGCTTATTATTTTTAAAACCTTTCTTTGTGGTTACTAATATCACTCCATTAGATGATCGTGAACCATAAATAGCGGCACTACCAGCGTCTTTTAATACCGAGATATTTTCGATGTCAGCTGGGTTCATGCTATTAAAACTCCCAATCTCTGTAATCATCCCATCGATGACAATCAACGGATCATTATTATTCATGGTGCTGACACCTCGGATATTAATGTTCATATTGTTGTCGTTCGGGTTCATACTTTTTTGCTGAATAATTAAATTGGCAGATGCACCTTGTAAAGCCTGCATCGTATTTCCTACCGGACGGTTCTCAATAAGATCAGCATTAATTTGATCAACGGAACCTGTCAGGTTCTTCTTTTGCATTGTTCCATAACCAATGACCACAACTTCCTCAACACCAATCACATCTTCCTGCATAACTACATCAATTACAGCTCTACCGTCAACCGGAACTTCCTGGATTATCATACCAATGAAAGAAAAAACCAGTACGGCATCACTACTAATATTAGAATACGTATAGGCACCATTAATATCGGTAATGGTTCCCGTTGTTGATCCTTTTATAACAACTGTAACCCCAGGGAGAGGTTGACCAGAAACATCAGTTACCACACCAGTAACTTTCTGATATGGTTGTGTAATAGAATTAAGTCGTTTTGTCGCTTTCGGAAACACAATTATATTCCTGTCCACTAACTTGTACGACAAATCTGTTTCTTCAAGCACTTGATTAATAAGCTTAAGAACATCCTGATCGCTGAAATCAACTGTTCTTCGGCCAACTTCCTTAATTTGTTCATTTTGATAAAAAAAGCGATAGTCAGATTGCTCTTCAATCTGAGTGAAAATTTCGCTTAAAGTACCATTCTCAATCTTAACTGATATTTTTGAATTTTGCGAGAAGACTACTGATGCAGATACATCAATAATCAGCACAAAAATCAAAAAAGCTGTTAATTTCATAACACGTAAAAATTTTGTCCACCTGACAATGTCCAAATCGTCAGATAATCGTTTTTTTTTCATAATTTTGAAAAGATTTATAGTTTTAAATCACTGTGAATTAAAGGTGATAATTCGTTGGCGCGGGTATCACCTTTTCTTACTTTCTTTAGGTTCTCATTTTTTTCGGGATAGGTTAATTTGTTTGTTGTTCATTTCATAATTTATTGGAATTGTAAGGTTAATAAACTCGAATACGCTATTTATATTTAGATTGTCTATTGTGCCTGTATAGTGAATGTTTTTAAAATCAGCCTTATTGTAGTTCACATTTACGCCGTAGTATCTTTCAAGCTTAAATATCATTTCACTGAATAACTCGTTTTTAAAAACAAGGACCCCTTGCTTCCATGAAATGTCTTTTAGAACATCAACAGATTCTTTTGTATAAGACTTCTTTTTAATGTTATAGGTTATTCTTTCTCCAGGTTTTATTTCAAGTTCTTTATTACCCGCAGGTAATTTCATGGTGATTTTACCGCTTAGCAGTGAGGCTTCTGTAATTTCTGAATTTTTGTAGTGAGCCACATTGAATTTGGTTCCCAGAACTTCAATTTTCCCATTGTCTGTTTCAACAATGAAAGGGTAATCCGATGCATGCTCAACCTCGAAATAAGCTTCACCACTGAGCATCACCTTTCGGGATTTTTTATCGGCACTATATCTAATATCGGTAGCCACATTTAGCCAGACATGGCTACCATCAGGAAGGGTTAATTGGCTTCGCTGCCCAACTTCAGTTGATACCTGCACCCAGTTGTTTGAATCAAACACTTCTGCTTGATTGGCAAAGTAAATGGACAATGCTGAAACTGAAACAATAAGAATTACTGCTGCCGCAACTCGGGATAAATAGAAAAGAGTAGAACTATTCTTCCGGGTTTCCCTGGGTGCATTTATTCTCATGAATAAGCGATGGCGAACCTGCTCCAACCGGTTGTATTGGATTTCATCAGCCGGATTATTCCAATATTCCCCGAATTGATTGGAAAAAGAAGAATTTTCCGGTGATCTGTTCTCCCAGTTTTGAAGAATTTCCTGTTCTTCCTGTCCAGCAGATTTTAAAAGCTTGCGGGCAATTATTGTTGAAATATCCTTCATAACGAAAATAGTTTTTTAGCTAGTTCAACTTAAGGACAACAACTATTTTGAATTTCCCCAAAAGAAAATCGATTTTTTTGGAAAGGTTGCAAGGTTGCAGAGTATAAAGGTTATAAGGTAGTGGCTTATAACGCTAGTAAGAAGTTCATTAATCCACTTGACTTTTGTGGATTTGTAAGGTCGATATTTAATCTTTCCGCAATCTTCTTTACGGCAATGGCCACCTGGTTGTCTACTGTTTTTACAGAAATATCCAGGATTTGTGCCACTTCATTTCTGCTTAATCCATCTTCCCGAATCAGCTTGAATATAATTTTACATTTGGCAGGAAGATCGTTTATAGCCTGATTGAGAAACTGGAACATTTCATTCTCGATAATACTGGTTTCTGCAGATGGTTTGTAACCTGCCAATTGAATATGGGCATCTTCCAGCATATCAAAATGAAACTTCCGCTCTTTTTTAATTGCATTCAGGCAAGTATTTCGAACGGATATAAAAAGATAGGTTTCAATATTCTGAATTTTGTCCAGACTTGATTTTTGCTCCCAAAGTTTCATGAAAACATCCATGACAACTTCTTCTGCTATTAACTCTGATTTTACGATTGTTACAGCAAACAAAAACAAGCGTGTGTAATAAAAATCAAAGAAATCAGAAAAAGAATCCTGATCCAATTCTTTTTTAAATAGCTGAAACTTGTATTTGCCCTGGTTTTTCAATATTGTATGAATATGCTTTTCCTAAAAGCCTGCATGCAAGTTTAGTAAATATTCCAGAATTTTTTAGAAGTGGGCTTGAATTATCATGTTTTACCTGATTATTATACTTAGGCCAAGTATTTAAATTGTCCAAAACAATAGGCAAGGAATTGTATAAAAAAGCCCCTCAAAATTGGCTTCTGAGGGGCGGTTTGTTTTAGGGTGCGGATTGAAGAATCAGCAAGCCGGGTGTCTTAATGCCTGACTTAAGAAAGAACCATTACGGCTAATTTTTCAAGTATAAATTAACAATTTATAAAATCGCTCATTTTGTGAAACTCAAAAAAAGGTTGGTTTCTGGAAGGATAAAAACAGGTACTGAGCTATACAAGTTCTTTTGGAAGAAATAAGAATAGCAAGAAAACAAAGACTAGTGAAAACTTGTCAGAAACAAGGCAAGAATAGCGCGCCACGAGTTAGAAATGAATAGGACCGAGTAACAAAAAAGAAGCACCTGCCACCTGGCAGGTGCTTCCTGTTTAACCCGTATTTAAATTTTAGCTACTCGTATGGGTCATTTACTTACCCGAACTCAATAAAAAGCTACTCGAATTCCAAAATATCTTACTCGGTCGGGTCGCAGGCTTACTCGTTTTGACAAATTGTCTTACTCGGACGGCCTAACTACTTACTCGATCAATGAAAAATCTTACTCGTTTGAGACAGTCTCTTACTCGAATGTGATAAAATCTTACCCACCTGTTAACATTTGCTCAATGCAATATGTTCATTTCATAATTTATTTTACATAGATAAATATTTAGCCGCTTCAAATAACTACTTTATAAATTTCTATATTATCAACTCGAAACAATGATCTCATTCCCCATTATAAATGGTTGAACCACGGCTGACATCCATTACGCAAAAGAATCCTAATGCGCCATTGCTAATATTTCCTTTTACATTGGCGGCAGGACCACTAAACAGTGGTATCTTTTCGTAGGTTTCCTGTTGCACATTATTGATAAAATAATAGTACTCTTCCGTTATACCTGCCAATTCCAGCGTTATCGTATCCCCAACTTCAACAATTTCTCCTTTATCTTCATCAAAAAACTGAGCCATCGGTCCATCAATGTTATTCCCATTAAAGAACTTATCATCGGTAAACCAGTAGTCCATAATGGTATCGGTATACAGCACACTATTCTTATAGACTTTAAACAAGTACCAATCTTTCGTTTCGGCAGGGTCGTAACTGAAAAGTGCAACTTCCCATCCATCCCATCGTGAATTGTACTGAACCGCAACACCTTCAACCGGAACAGAAGGTTTCATGATAGTTTCAGCTTCATATTCTTCCATATCCCCATCACCATCTGCATCAACATTTGAAACCTGAAGATTGTAAGTTCTCCCAACAACTCCATAATAATCATCAGGCGTTAGGTAAACCCCTGCACGAGATGGATCTTCAGTTAACTCAATATTTTCAACTCCATCATCAATGTGAACAATGGCATTTGAAACTGCGGGTATTTTCTGATTATGAAAATAAGATGCTGTTGTGGTTAAATGTACTTCATGTGCCTTAACATCGTTGGTAATTTCGGCAAAAACAACCATTTTTGTATCGCCCACTTCTTCCAAGTCCATTTCTACTTTTTCAGTACAAGAAGAAAATACACCCAGAATCAAAACAATTATATATATAAACCTGTATTTCATGACTTTTAAAATTTGAAGTTGTAAGTAACAGATGGAATTACTGGAAATAAATAAGTTTTCTCTGCAAAAGTTTCCGTAGGGTTTTCATCATCCTGAACAAAGTTCAACACCCATGTATTTTTTCGGTTGTATGCATTGTAAACCGAGAATACCCACTCACCTTTCCATTTGCGATTTTTATTTTTCTTAGCCTGAAGTGTCAGTGACAAATCCAGGCGGTGATAGTCTTCATACCTGGCTCCGTTCCTTTCCGAATAAAATGGGATAATCGCTCCATTTACTTCGTATCTCTGAACAGGTAAAGTAACTGGCTGTCCAGTTGAGTAAATCCAATTGGCTGAAAGTGAAACCCGGTCGCTTAACTGATAATTAAGAACAGTACTGATATCATGTGTTTTATCGTAAGGAGCTAAATAAGTTTTGCCATCATTAATCCCAGGGATTTTTCGCTCAGCCCTGGACAAGGTATAGCTAGCCCAACCAGTTAGCAGCCCTTCAGTTTTTTTCAGCATAAGCTCTAACCCATACGCTTTTGAATCACCAATTCGCAATTCCCCTTCAAGGTGCTTATTCAATAAAAGTTCGGCATGATCTTTAAAATCAATCGTGTTTTTCATGTCCTTATAATAAACCTCAGCAGATGCCTGGTAAACACCATCTTTAAAGTTCCTGAAAACACCTAATGCGAACTGATCAGCAATCTGCGGTTTCACATTCGGACTAGCAGGAAACCATACGTCCAACGGGCTGCCTGCAGCAGAGTTTGAAGCTTGCTGAATATTTTGCCTGGATCGGTTGTAGTTAAACTTCACCGACAAATCTTTATTAATTACATAATTTACACCAAACCTTGGTTCCAAACCAAAATAGTTTTTGTAAACATCACCGGAACCATACTGCGTTGAATCAACAACCTCATAATTTTCATCAAAGTTGTAAACAGTAGCCTCCCCCACATTTTGAAATAGAGATGCCCTTACGCCATACTTCAGTGTCAGCTTCTTTCCTATTTTATGCTGATGTGATAAGTAAGCTGCATGTTCCCACGATTGGTTTTTTTCGACTATATATTCCCCAAAAACGGTCTGTTCCCCAATTCCCCTTGCAGAGCCTGGGTTAAACTTGTGAAAGAAAGATTGTACCCCAAACTTTAAAGAATGCTCCGGGCTGATATAATAGCCAAAGTCTGCTTTCAATCCAATATCTTCCAAATCGGATTCCCAAAGCCACGATTCCGGTTCATCATCGGAAGTACCAAGCTCATAATCATACTTACTCCAAACGGTAGTTAAGTTCATAAACAATTTCTGGTTAAAAATATGGTTCCAGCGAGCCGTTAATGTTTTATTTCCAAAGCCCATTTGAAAGTCAGGACTTTTCATTACATCTCTTCCAAAATAACCACTTAAGAATAGGCGATTATTCTCATTAAACCGATGCGTAAACTTCATATTGGCATCATAAAAATAAAGACGGCTATCTTTTACATCTTCATTACTTGAAAGGGGAAGGAATAAATCGAGATAAGTTCTTCTTCCTGAGAAAATGAAAGTCGTCTGATCTTTTTTAATTGGACCTTCCAAAGTTAATCGGCTGGAGATAGTACCGATTCCTCCTGAACCCGAAAACTTTTTAGAGTTTCCATCTTTCATTCTCACATCAAGTAATGAAGAGAGCCTTCCTCCATACTGAGCTGGAACATCCCCTTTGTAAAGTTTCAGGTCATTAATTGCATCATTGTTAAATACGGAAAAGAAACCCATCAAATGTGATGCATTATAAACCGTCGCTTCATCCAGCAGAATCAGGTTTTGATCAGGGCTCCCCCCTCTTACACTAAAACCTGAACCTCCTTCACTGGTTGACTGAACTCCCGGCAATAGCTGAATCGCTTTAATTAAATCAACTTCACCCATTAAAGCAGGGATTGATTTAATTGTTTTGGTTTGAAGTTTTTCAACGCCCATTTCAACCTGGGTAATGTTTTGATCCTTTTTGGTTGCAGTAACTAAAACTTCTGCCAACTCTTCCCTGTCGGGTGAAAGCTCAATATTGAGCACCTTATTTTCAGCAAGCTCAAGGCGCATCTCAAGGTCATCATAACCAATAAAAGAGAAATTAAGAGTGTATGTACCCGGCATCAATGACAAGGAATAAAAACCATAGCTGTTACTAATGGTACCAACACCAAGTTCTTTTACGAATAAGGCTGCACCAATAAGGCTTTCCCCATTGGCTGCATCTTTAATATGCCCACTAATAATATGTCGGTTTGATTTCTCATCCGGCGGGACATCATTGTCCGGGAAGGCCATAGTAATTCCAGTAGTGCAAATTGCTAGTGCAATTGCAAAAAGTAGTTTTCTGAACATTGTTTAATTGTTTTTCTGTTTGTTTTCTGACAATCACTTCTATTGACAAGAGCTATACCAAAAGGTTGCAAGTTGATCCAAAAATTTTCAAAAAAACTACAAAATCCCTTTATTGACAAGTAAACCAAGTGTTCTTCAAAAAACATCGTCTATTCCTAAGCGCAAATTAAATTCATAGAATAGAGTAAATCTTTTGATTTTCGTTTAATGCACACTTTTTGTCGGTAAATAAAGAATAAATAAGCCAGATGATCTCAAAATTTGTAGTTGAAGAAAAGTAATCCCGTTCATTAATGACTTTTTTTATTCAATTAAATGTGAAGCTATAACTTACTGAAGGAATAAATGGGAAGAGGCTTTGCTGTTTAAGTATATTGGTAGCTTTACCTTTGCTTATGTCCCTTTCAATGAAATAATAATAAGGGTTTTTTCTATTGTAAAGGTTATAAATACTCAGTTTCCAGATTCTTTCCCCTTTCTCCTTTATTTTGGTGAAACTAATGCCCATATCAAGCTTGTGAAAACTACGCATACGAAAATTGTTTTTTATGTTGTATGTATTTACTTCTTCAAATAAACCTTCTTGTTTACTGTTATTAAGTGCCAGCTGATATTCGAGAGGAATTGTAGTTGCGTAACCCGACCCAAAAACCCAGGAAACAGACAAGCTAATCAATGGGCTAATTTGGTACATTGAAACCAAAGCAATATCATGCCTTCTGTCATATTTGTATGGGTATAGCTTCCCGTTATTTATATTATCAAATTGCCTCGTTGTTTTTGCAAGTGTATAAGCAAGCCAACCGTTCAGTTTCCCGGTATTCTTTCGGATGAGTAGTTCAAGGCCTTTGGATTCCCCTTTTCCGCCCGATTCAATTTTTTGTTGCCAGTTTTTTGTGCTGGAATAAAACAATATCCCTTCTTTCAGGGCAATCAAATTGTTCATTTTCTTAAAATAGTATTCAAGGCCAATTTCAATAGTATTCTTAAAAGTTTTTTCAATACCAATAGAAAACTGACTTGCCGTTTCAGATGGGACACTGTTTGTTGCAGGCATCCACAAATCGGTGGGAAGCCCAAGCCCTGAATAACTAAGAAGATGCAGGTGCTGGGTCATCAATGACCAGGAAGACTTCAGGTTTAGCTTATTGGTTAAATGAAGATTGAGCAGCAAACGTGGTTCGTGTGAATGGTGCATTTTTTTATCCATTAGGAAATTTACATAACGGTATCCTAAGTTTCCTGATATGAAGTCAGTTAGATTAAATTCATCTTCAATATAAATTGCATTTTCAATTGCCTTTAACCTGTCCTGATTAGCTGTTGTATCAATGGGGCTATCTAAACCATTTTGTTTATACGAAACTATTCCCGGTTTATACTGGTGAAATACAAGTTCCTGCCCAAACCGGATTATATGCTTGCCGGAAGCAAAGTATTCAAAATCAGATTTCAACCTGAAATCCTGTATGCCTGACAGGTATTGATTGGTTATTTGTTCAATAGAGCCACTTGATGTTGTTTTATAATTTGTATGGGATTTATACCGGTATTTCGTGTATGAAAGGGAAATATTACTAAATAGCTTTTGAGTGTAAATATGGTTCCACCTAAAAGTAGCCATTGTATTTCCCCAGTTTGTTGAAGAGCGGGATTCTTCTTTTTCACCATCTTCATTATTTTTATAGAGTATCAAAACTTTATCATTTCCTTTATAGAAACTGAAAAAGATACGGTCTTTATTGGAATAGCGATGATTAAACTTCGCATTAACATCGTAAAACGTGTAGTTTGGGAAAGGGTCATTTGCAATTTTTGATACCGGGCGTGTAATCAAATCATACATAAACCTTCTTGCTGAAATGATAAATGAAGATGTATCTTTTTTTACCGGCCCTTCCAACGAAACTTTGGATGAAATCATCCCGATTGTGCCTTTACCCCTGAATCTTTGATTATTACCTTCTTTAAGGTGTATGTCAACAATTGATGACAAGCGACCTCCAAACCGGGCAGGGAAACCAGCTTTGTATAATTTTACCTGATTCAGTGCGTCGGTATTAAAAATAGACACAAAGCCTCCCAAATGATTGACATAGTACATGGGGACATCATCAATGATCATCAGGTTTTGATCGGGGCTACCACCCCTCACGTACAGACCACTACTCCCTTCTTTCCCTGATTGCACCCCCGGCATAAGTTGTATGGCTTTCATAATATCGCTTTCACCACTTATTGCCGGTAGTTGCTCAACTTGTTTTAATGGAATTGATATAACACCTGTTTCATTTTCTTTATGTGAACTACTTTTAGCCTTAACGGTAAATTCCTGTAGTTCATGCACGATAGCCGATAAGTAAAAATTTTTCCTGATAGGGGCAGGACCTTTCAATTGCAACTTTAGTGGTGAATACCCGACATAACTAAGCTGCAAAGTGAAGCTATCCTGCGCAGGAACACTTAATGAAAAATAACCAAAACTGTTGGTTGACACCCCATTTTGTGAAGATAGCTCATAAATATTGGCACCAATTAACACCTCGCCGGTCTCCTTATCGTAAACATAACCACTAATGCTACCGGGCTGCGAAAATGTCTGGATAACAACCAGTAGCAAAACAGGCAATATAAATAATAACTTTTTCATTGGCCGATGGAATATAAGGTATCGGTATAAACATTATAACCGGCAAATATCCCATAAGCATTATTCACATTCGAATGCAATACAACAGGTTCTGTAATATCTTCCCATACGCTCATTCTTTCAGCCTGTTTATACAAAAAAAGCTTCTTTTTATACAAATAGTAATCTTCACTTACCGAATTAAAGAGGACGGTCAGTTTAAATGGAGTATTATCGTAATCCGTTGAGATGTTGTAGAAATTAACAGGTAGATTATATACTTCCCCGTTTATAAGCTCATCTGAAAAAACAATGTAAGCATTATAGGTTTCCTCATCAATATCCATCTCGTTTTTTACAAGTGGGTCATAACTAAAAAGACTACTGGTACCGGAAAGATATCCGAGGAAGAAGAGTGAATCAAGATAGCTAAATTCCATGTGCAATTCGTAATAATTCCTTTCCAAAGGCTTATCCCGGAAACGGATTTGTAGCTGGTGGTAGGTGTGACTAAACTTCGTGCGCCCTTTGTTAAGCACTAAATTCATGGATTGGGGCAGTACTGAAGTGGGTATATGGCCTTCTGCTGTTGAAAGTCCATATTTGCTATCTACTTCAATACGATAGGTTTCGCCTGCTTCGCCCCTTGTTTCTTTTGTTGTAAAAACACCGTTGATATCGCTGCTTAATGTCTCAACGAATAGATCATTCTTGTATAGTTCAACCGTGGCACCACCCAAAAGATCACGCGTAATACTTGAGTCAAAAACAGCCTTGCTTTCTGAAATGTAAACGGTAATTAAGCTATCCTTAGCAAATAAGGAATTAACCACCAACCGTTTTTTAATCTCCGGGATTTCAATGGGCAGTTCCATCGTGCAAGAACTACTTAAAATTGCAAGCCCTGTACAAAATAATGTTTTTAATTTCACCAGATTACTTTTTATTAAAACAATACCGGATTTCCAGTCCCAGTGATTGCCCGGTTTTATAGATTGTCCCTTTTTGTTCTTCGGTTGTCCCTGTCATAAATGTAATATCCCCTTCTATTGGTTTGTTGTAAGTAAAATTAAAAACCAGTAAAAGCTGTAATTCTGAACCATTAGATAGTTTTTGGCCAATACCCGCCGAAACTGTATTGCCAAAGGCGTGTTGCACCATGGTGCCGGGATTAAAACGGTATACCGTTACATTATCAGTCCCATATGAGTATTTGGATGTTGTAAACATTGAAGCCCGATAAAACGCCCCCCCTTTAAAAATTGCACTTGTTTTTTGGCTTAAGTGCCTGTGGAATAATAGATTTACTGGAATAGAACCCCCAATAAAATCAATTGGTAAATAAAGATTAAATGGAGCATGGTTTTGATCAGACTTTAAAACACCATCTATGCGTAAGTTTCCATAGCCCAGCCTGATACCTGACTCCATAGAAAACTTTTCATTTAAAGGCCATTGGTAATAGGCCCCAAGTTGATATCCAAGTGATGAGGCATTGGGTTCTATTTGTGTTTCTAAATTTTCCGGTGATATTCCGGCAAATTCGATTGCTGATGACAGTCCCAGCGAAAAGCGCTGGGCATGAACAGTACCCGTGCCCAAAATCAGGATAAAGAAGATTAATAGTTTTGTTTTCATAAAAGTATATTTAATTGTTATCGTTGATAACTTATCCGGTTTGTTCATGAAACAAAACATGATAAACCGGATAAGCTTCATTATTTTATTGAATGGGTTCTATTCTTTGAATACTTATTCCCATAATATAAGACCTCCATAATACTCCCCGTTAACGTAATGCCAGGATGCAATCTCTCCTTTACTGACCCGGCTAGGTTCTCCTATCCTCTCTTTTATTTTAAGCTTTCTGCCTTTTCTGCTTTTGTTGAGATTAACATTACGGATGACAGCGGAACACTCTTTATCCCTGATTACTCCGCCTATATAGATTTTCAGATTGGCCCTTCTTTTTTTCCACCTACCCCTTTTTTTCTTAAAGTGCTTACTTTTTGCCTTTATAGTATGCGACCATGGATAGTTATTCATTGAAAGCACTATCTTGACCATATGCTCTCCTTTTATTTTATAATCGTGCCTGTATATATTCGCCTGGCAATTATCAAATAAATCTGCAGTGCTTTTTAAAACATTTTCTTCATTATGGATAATGACATTAGGAAGATTAATTTGTGCTGATTTTAAAGATAGCTCATTTTCGGCTCTTAGTACATTTAGGGTTTCGAAATTCCCGTCAACAATTTCATAAACAACTCCATTTTCAGGAATAAGTTTATAAATAGATTCTCCGATCATTATTTCGCAATTTTCATTAAATAACACCCTTGCAGCATCATCAAAGATTAAATGATTATCGGGATCATTTTCAAAATCAAGTTCTTCGTTATCTAACCAGTCCAACTGTTTTTCAAAAATTTCAGCCCTTAATGAGTTGAATGAAAGGTATTCCTCAAATGCAGTAAATACAGCATTTTCACTGAACCCGGTTGTTTCAATGAGCAAGTCCAATTGTTCTTCGGTTAAATCTTCATAAGTTTGACCGAAATTATCATTCCATTTCTGGTCTTCTTCATCCAATTTATCAACGAGCACATCAAAAGCTTCCTGATTTTCAATTATTAATACCCCGTCTCTATTTTCAACTCCTTCAATTAATGATTTGTGTAATGAATACTGACTTGTCACTTCGTTTCCAATGTCGGGTTTTAAATTTTCTTTTTGACATCCGTTAAACACAGTTAATGCCATGGCAATAACTACTAAAAAAGTTAATTTTTTCATACTTTTACACTGTTTGTGGGGTGGGTAGTTGCTGCTACCCACCCTGGTTTAAAACAATTAGTTTGACCCGGCTTTTTTTCAAAGGGCCGGGTTTTCCCTTCTGGTGCGTAGAATAGTATCATTTGTTAACACCCTTAGCCAGGTGTTATTTTTAAAGCCTTTTCCTTAATATTTCCTTTTAATCTTGTTCAGGCATTACTTTA
>JANQII010000010.1 GCA_028282195.1 Prolixibacteraceae bacterium | reverse complement strand
TTTTTGAATTAACATGTCACTCATCGGATGACTAAAATGCTCGATATCAACAGAGTCATCCGATGAGTTTTTCAACGAAACTTTATGAACGCACTACTAAAGAAGGTAGTTTTGTGGATTATAATAAAAAAAACTGTTGACATTTTCAGAAATGGAGCAAAGATGGCAGTTGGAAAAAGGTCTGGCAAACTGTCCTTTGCAAGTACAAACATTTGTTGGATATGTCAAGCATTCAACCGGACGGGACACACCTCTTCAAAACGGTGCGGTGGGCTACCAGGGCAGGAAAAAGGCCAGTTAGTGTCAAATTAAGGGCGCGGGGTACGGGTTGCAGTTCTCTTCGCGCCTCGTTTTGAAATTTTGGATTTAGTTATTCTTAGTGCCTTTGTGTTTTAAAATCTGGGATTTGGAATTAAATAAAGTGAATGAATAAAGGAAGGTAGTCTTTAAGGGCAACCCTCATGGTTTTAAGGGCTTTTGACATATGTGATTCAACGGTCTTTACTGAAATATTCAGTTCTTCTGCAATCTCGCGGTTCTTTTTATTTTCAAAACGGCTAAGCATAAAAACTTTACGGCATTGTTCGGGAAGTTGTTCTAAAGTATCTTCTACAATACGCTCAATTTCTTTGAAAGTAAGATCAGAAGTATCTAGTTCCGAAAGGGAATAATAGTTTAATTCTGCCTGTAGTTTACTAATCTTAGACTGCTCTCGAAAAGCGTTTGATACTTTCACATTACGCAAATAATTTAAACAATGGAATTTTGCTGTGGAATAAAGCCAGGCATTTATATTGATTGCTTCATCCAGTTCTTTTCTTCGCATCCAAAGCGTTACAAAAGTATCCTGAACTAAATTCTTCGCCACTTCTTCATCCGAAACATATTCAAAAACAAAAGCCTTAAGTCTTGAAAAATAGCTATTAAAAAGAATATCGAAGAAATACTCACCTTCTTTTTTTAATCCATCAATAATATGTGCATCAGAAATTATAGCCACCCTTCAAAAGTTAATGGAGAAACAAATGTAAGAATATTCTGAAAGTTTGAAAGGGCTGTTTTTAATACCAATAAAAGAAGCAATCAACCAACTAATTGAAAAAAATCAGCTGATATCCATCTCTGTATTCATCTATTCTGTGGATAAGGAAATTATATTTGTGGACGAGTCCTTAAAAACCAAAGATGCCGATACTCCCTGCGATCGGAATCAGTTCGACTTCGATAATCTCAGTTCTCCGTCAACTAGACGGGTTCTGAAATCATAGTCTCACTGATTTAACTTCAATTAATCTTTCGTAAGTTTACTTCCCCACCAGTTATTCTGCGGATCAAAATCTTTTGACAGAAAGTGCATACGTTGCTTTTCCAAAGCGGGTAATCGTTTTTCAATTATGTTTTTTAAATGTTGCTTCTCCAGTTCCGGCTTATAAAGAGGATCTTTTACAGGGAATTTTGCTCCAACATTATTTAAATAAGCAAATAGTTTTTCACTCATTTGTTTAACCAGCTCTGAATTATCAGCTGCAACATCAGTAGTTTCTTCGATATCTGTTTTTAGATTATAAAGTTCTTCACGACCATCTTCATAATAATGAATCAATTTCCAATCGCCTTCCCTAATAATTGAAGAAGGTTCACCACCTTGATTCCCGTAATGCGGATAATGCCAGATTAATGCACGTTCATTTATGGTTTCACCTCTTAAAAGTGGTAAAAGGCTTACTCCATCTGCATGCTCTTGTGGTTTTAAATCAGCACCTACAAGATCAAGTATTGTCGGATAAAAATCGGCACCTGAAACAGGTTCATCAATTTTTTTACCTCCCTGCATATTCGGAACTTTCATAAAGTACGGCTCACGTATTCCACCTTCAAACTGATAACCTTTTCCAGCTCTTAATGGCTTGTTCGAGGTTGCAAAAGCATCTCCAGCCGCAACTCCTCCATTATCTGAAGTAAATACAATAATGGTATTGTCAGCCAGGCCGAGCTCTTCCAATGTGTTTAGTACATGCCCAACTGCGTCATCCATTGCTTCAACCAAACCTGCATAAACAGGATTGTCCTGAACTTGTCGGATAGGTAAAAAATGCCCCATCTCAAAACCTTTCTCAGCAATGCCCATTGCTTCAGCTTTGTCCCGGTATTTTGCCCACTTCTCCTGAGTGGTTTGAATAGGCCCGTGAACAGCATAAAACGATAAATAAGCAAAAAATGCAGTATCCTTGTTTGCTTTTATAAATTGAGCCGTCTCTTCAGCCAGGCGCATGGAAAGGTTTTCCCCATCTTCACGATTTTCAAGATTTGGATTTTTATAAGGAGAGAAAAATCCACCATGCGGGCTACCTGCATCCCAACCTCCAATATTAATATCGAAACCATGGTCTTCGGGCCATGAACCTTTGCTGCCAAGATGCCACTTTCCTGCAAAAAATGTTTTGTACCCGGCTTCTTTCATAGCCTCCGGTAAAGTTGTGAACCCATGCGGCAAATTATGAGTATAATCCGGAGGCAACAGTTTATTGAACCGGCCAGCTTTGCGCCATTCTTCGCCTGTTTTGGCACCGATCCAATCTGTTATGCCATGCCTGGCCGGAAACTTGCCCGTCATGATACTTGCCCTTGACGGACTACATACCTGGCAAGTAGCATAACCATCGGTAAAAATCACTCCTTCATTGGCAATGCGGTCAATATGGGGAGTTTCATAATACGTGCTGCCCATGCAACTCATATCGTAATAACCAAAATCATCGGCTAAAATGAAAAGGACATTCATTTTTTCATCCTTCTTCACTTCCTGGCAGGAAAGTACTACCAGCAATGAAAAACAAA
Organism: Prolixibacteraceae bacterium; assembly: GCA_028282195.1. GTDB lineage: Bacteria > Bacteroidota > Bacteroidia > Bacteroidales > Prolixibacteraceae > Sunxiuqinia. The sequence continues at coordinate 301 of JANQII010000010.1, read as the reverse complement.
AGAAAATGGAGAATTGAAGCTTAGTGAGAAGTTTCATATGTTTAGTAATTTTTAAGTATTCATCATTAATACAAACTTATTCAAAAATAAATTAAACTTCAATTCTTCATGAAGAAGTTGTCAAAAGTTAAATGATAATAGTATGCTATTGAATGGAACAATTGTTTTGTTGGCTCTCCCTCCCTGCCTGACGGTAGACAGGTTCTCCCTCTCTTCTCGAAGCTACCCTTTATACACATCTTTTATTTGGTAATAACAATCCATTTTATCAACATTTAAATGTAAAATATTCAATTTTGAA
>JANQII010000274.1 GCA_028282195.1 Prolixibacteraceae bacterium | reverse complement strand
TTTCCTCCCGTAGGGATGGCAGACAGGAAATATCCAATCAGAAAGTTCGTGGCTGGTGTTTTTTACATTTTTTGTTCCTTCTTTCTTATTTTGACTTTCCGTGTTTTTTTCCCTTGAAGCGCCCTATGGGTGCAAATCAAACCCACCTTCTCAGGAGGTGGATTATTTAGTTATATCGTAAGCACCTAAATAATTACCATGCCTTACATAAAGTACTCCTTTATTTATTACCGGGTGGGCAAAATGCTCTTTTGTACCTTTTTTAATTTTGAAAGAGGAAACAGACGTTAGTTTGTTGTTGCTGTAATCAACCAGATGAACCTGTCCTTTGAAATTGTAAAAGTAAAGCATATTATCGGCAGCAATTAAAGCACCATTTCCAATTTTAATGCTATCAACCATTTCACCTGATTCAGCATTAATACTTTTTAAGAATGGTTTTCGTGTGCCTGTGCTGTACAATTTATTATCAATCTTCACAATTCCCCCCATGTAGCTGTCAAAGTTTTTATTTTTCCAAACTTCTTTGATTGAAGTCCCATCTTCGGAAAGTTGCAAGCAAACACCGCGATTACCATCTCCGGCAGCATAGTAGATGTATCCATTTTCGTAAATAATGGTATTGGAATGTGTATCTCCTAATCCTGGTTTACGTTCTTCATGTTTCGTATTTGTTTGTTCCTGCGACCAAAGCATTTCACCGGTTTCTGCATCAACTCCAATTAAGTGATAAGCCGAAAAAGTGACTAATATTTTTCTGTTGGGAAGCTCAATCATTTGCGGTGAATTATAGGCAGGCCTTTCCCCAAAGGCTTGGCATGACCAGATTAAGTTGCCATTGAAACGATCTAGTGCTACCAGGTTATGCTCTTTACCACCTGGCATACAGAATAGTTTATCACCATCAATATAAAGAGCCTGGGCAAAACCAAAACGGGTATTCACTGCATCATACTTTTCAATAATATTTTGTTGCCAAACCCTATTTCCTGTTTGTGCATCCATGCAGCTCAAATCCCCGAGCCCTGATAATAAATACACTTTATTGCCAACTACAGTAGGTGCTGATCTGGAACCTGGGAAATTTGTTGTCCATTCTTTACCGAATGGAGCTTTCCATATGGTGTTGCCTTTCAAGTCGGACTTAAAGAGGTAGGCAGTACTGTCAATTTCTCCGGTTAAGTAAAAAGCATTATCAACAAATACAGGAGAACCATAACCATTCCCATACTGTTCAGATTCCCAAATTAACCTGGGCCCATTTTCAGGCCATTCTTTCAAAAGGTTTGTTCCGGCATATATACCTGAACGGTTTGGGCCACGCCATTCACTAATTTTTGGGGATTGTTTACAGGAAAAAAAACAAACTAAAACCAAGGAATAAAGTGCAGTCTTCATAAAGTAGAAATTTGGTTGTTTACTCTAAAAAGTAACAACTTAAGATAAATCATTACAATATGAATAGATTTTTTGTTTAGTTTCTGAATGTTCGTAATGAATCATAATCCACGCGTCACCCTGTCCGGCAGCTGCCGGATCAGGGTCTCATTTATAAATCGCTAATTATCAGTAAATATGAGATGCTGAATCAAGTTCAGCATGACATAAAAACAAGTGATATGACATAAAACGGATATTCAATTTTAGTTTTTTTGTATAAGAACGAATCCTAACATTCTTTCATAAAATCAAAAGCTCCTTTTCGTAACTCTACATCATATTCTATATAGGCTTTTAAACAAGCAAGAAAGTTAGCCCATCCGCCAGTATTCCTGCTTAACCAGGTAATCCCTGCTTCATTATTGGGCAACGATTTTTCAGTAATTGTTACTAAAGTTGAATCCTTTTCGCGGGCTTCAAGTTCAATTTCAACCAGTGTTTCGAATCCTTCATAACCTTCCCAGTTATAGGAGATATATTTATCCTTTTCAACTTGATCTATTTTGACAGGAAAGCTGCCCTCGAATTCAGGAAATTCCCAATGAAGTGTTTTGCCTGCTTCAATTTTTCCGGTACTTTTTGAGATAAAATACCTGGACATTTTCTCAGGTTCTACAATTGCTTCAAAAACTTCAGAAACAGGTTTTAGGATCTGGAGTGCTGTTTTTATTTCAAGCGTTTCGGGTTTCATGACAATTTATTTAAATTTACGAATTATTTTTAACTAAAACCCCCGCTAAAATCCTTTCTTTCACCTTACCTGGCGGGGGATTTTTTTAGTCCTGTGATCAAATTTAATCATAACTTCTGGGAAAATCAGGATCAAAGAAATAATTGTCGAACCGCAACCTAATTTTTTATAACTTTTTCGTGTTCTTTGGTTTTTGGTTTTTTATTTACCGGGAATGAAAGATAGAATTCAGACCCTTTACCTTCTTCGGAAATAAGTTTTATTTCAGAGCCGAGCATTATTGCCAAAGACTGTGAAATAGCCAGCCCAAGTCCTGCTCCCTGCTTGAGAGTATCAAGTTTACTGAAGCGATCAAAAATTACGGCCTGTTGGTCTGCAGGAATACCTCTACCGGTATCTTTAATGAAAAGGTCAAAATATCCTTCTCTTATTGAAGTTCTGCAACCAAGTTCTATTGTACCTTCAATGGTATATTTAAAAGCATTTGACAACAGATTGCTCAAGATCTGCTTTATGCGACTTTCATCTGAAATGAAGGTATATTGTTCCATATCTGGAATTAAAATGACTTTCTTAAACTCAATTTCAGGAGGACATTGACTTTTGTAGCTGTTGTATATTTCATCAATGATTGTATAATCAATGATATCGTGAGGATCAATCTCCAACGATCCGGATTCAATTCTGGACAGATCAAGTACATCATTTATGATCCTTAAAAGCAATTCATTTTGTTTCAGGATAATATGCCTGAATTCTTCTTTTTTATCTTGCGCCAGGTTCTCATTGGCAAGCATATCTGAGAAACCAACTATTGAGTTTAACGGGGTCCTGATTTCATGACTCATGTTAGCAAGGAAAGAAGACTTCATTTGCTCGCTTTGTTCCGCTTTTTCTTTTGCTTCGATTAATTCTTGTTCGTGTTCAAGCTGTGCTGTAACATTTTGAAGTAATCCAACCGTATTTTCCGGAAAATCAAATTTGTTTTTCTGAATTAAACCGAAAATCTTCACAAAAACAATTTCGTTGTTTTTATTAATCATTCGGCAATAGCCATCCTGCCCTTTTTGTGACTCAATTAAATGGAAATTATTAATGAGTTTTTCAACATCCCCCGGGTGAACAAACTTTTTAAGGTCAGTCAAACCCAACCTGTTTTTCCCTTTTTCAATACCGGTAATGATATACACTTCGTCAGAAAGATAAAGTTCTTTAGATCTTAAATTAAAGCTCCAGGTTCCCATTTCCCCAACTTCCATTGCTTTGGTCAGGTAAATTTGCCTGTCGGCCAGCTCTTTGGTTCGAATATTAACTTGTTTTTTAAGAGTAATAACAAACAGAACTGCAATTAATAAAGCAACAAATATAAGTAGGAGCAATATTTTTAACCACTCTGGAATTATCCAGTTATCAGCATCTTTTAGTTCTGAAAGATTATATTTCTTAAATAACTTGAAGTAAACGGAACTTTTATCTTCTTTATAAATACTTAATCGTTCGTCAATTTTTTCCCTAAGTATTCTGTTCGTATTCTTTTTAAACGAAATCTTTAAATCAGTTTGATTAAAATATAGACCAGAATTTTTGATGTTTGCAGGTAAATCCGAAATAATGTTTGGAGTAGGACCTGCCATCCCATAAATCTCACCACTTGATAATTGTTTAAGAGCTTCATAGTGGTTATTAAAGAAAACAGGAACAATTTCAATATTAAACCCGGAAATATAATTTAAAAAACCGATGGCATTATTATCGCCAATAACCAACCCGATCTTTTGTCCCTGAAGCTGCGAAATATGATCAAAGGAGGTATTTTGATTTAGATAGAGTTCACTCCATATCGAATACAAGCTATTGTCAGTGAAATCTAAAAATTCTTTTCTGGATTCAGACTCTTGTGTCCCGGGAAGTGCATCAATCTCACCTTTTTGCAACTTATTAAAAAGTTCATTCCAGGTACCATCGACCCACTCATAATTGATGGATTCATCATGAGCAATTGCCTCAAATATTTCAAGCGCAAACCCATTTGGATTTCCCAGCTCATCCCTTGTCATTAATCCAGGAATATGAGGAAGGCCAATTTGGTATACACTTTTGATGGTGTCCTTTTCAGGTTTTGTTTGGAGTTTTCGTATACTGTCAAGAACCAAACTATCGGTTTGAGAATAAGAGCAGAGTGTAATGAGAAAGGCAAAACATATCAAGCTTATTCGTAAGAAGAATTTTACGAATAAAACATTTGTTCTGTTTATCAAATCCAATCGGTTATCTGGTATGCCTTGCATCAACCCAACTAAATAATAATTCGCACACTAACTAATAGGTCAAAATTACAAAATGGATTCCTAAAACTAAGCTCAATACAATGGCTTGAAGTAAAAAGTGTTGAAATTACTACTTTGTGGTTTTTTCGAAAAAATCCAGCCGATTCTTTAAGGATTTTTCACCGGGAATATCATTATGATGCCATTTGTCAACGATAGTTCCTTTTTTTATCATGATAAAACCTGGGTTTGAACGTACCATCGTTTTTAAAGTTATTTCGTCACAATTGAAATAATCAATGTGTAAAGAGTAATCATTGGCAAAGTCCACATATTCTTCTTTCAGCGATGAAGTTAAAGCTAAAAAGTTTATCTCATGCTGGTTAGCAAGGCTTAGAAGCTTGCTTATTTCTTCTGAGTTTGACATGTCGGCTTTTGTAAGGTCATGAGAAATCATCATAATGGTATAACCTTCATCATACAAAAAGAAGTCTTTCACATCTTCACCATCCGGGGTTTCCATAATAAAATTTTGTATAGGTGGTTCATACCCCTTTTTTATAAGAACAGGCTCATCCATTGAAACAAATTCCCATTTTAAAGTATCCTGCCATGGGTAATTTCCCTGATCAAATTTTTTGGTCTCTCCGGTTTCTTTGTTTTTGTAATGAAAGAATGTTTCGTATTCATCTACAGGGGCACCTTCCGGTATTTGCATTGCTTCAGGAATATTTGTTCCTACTTTATAAGGTCTGAAGTCCAGAATTGGTAAGTGTTTATAGGAATAGTCAACCAGGTAAGCAAATACAAAAACTGTTGCCAGGCTTAGTATCGCTGTAATAAGTGATTGTTTTTTGGGTTTGAACCTTTTTCGATACCAAAACACAATCACAGCAAAAGCAGAGAAGATAATGTTTTTATAAAATGTCTCCCAGTTGCTTAAAACAAGGGCATCACCAAAACAGCCACAATCAGTTACGGGGTTTTCAATTGCAATACCCAAAGTTAGAACAGTGAAAAATGCCATAAAGGCCAATGCAATTATGGAGAAAAAAGAAATAAAAGTATTGAAGAGCAAGGCAATTCCCGTTATAAACTCGGTAGCAGCAAGCAAAATCCCTAAAGCAAAGGCAAATGGTTCCAGGCTTTCCATGCCCCATGCCGTAAAATAATCGGTGAACTTGTAAGCTGAACCCAGAGGATCTATTCCTTTCACAAAACCTGAGAAAGCAAGGGTTAATCCAAGTAAAATTCGGGCAATGTGCCAACGTGTTTTCATGCTAATGTTTGTCAAATTCCAACTTAATTAACGCAAAAACCGCATAATTGATCATGTCAAGATAATTTGCATCAATCCCTTCAGAGATAATTGTCTGACCTGCATTGTCTTCAATCTTTTTTGTTCGCTTAATTTTTTGAAGGATAAGATCGGTAATTGAGCTTATCCGCATTTGTCTCCATGCTTCATCGTAGTCATGATTTTTATTTAGCATCAGGTTTTTTGCCTCGTTAAAATGGTGAACATAGAGTTTTGCCGTTTCTTCTTTTGAAAGATCTTCATCATCTGAAATGCCTTTTTTAAGCTGAATTAGGGCCATAATGCAATAGTTGATAATCCCAATATATTCAGGTCGGATACCTTCATCAACTTTCATTTCACCTTTCATCTCAATGCTGCGTATCCGCTGGGCTTTGATGTATATCTGATCGGTTAAAGAACTTGGTCGTAATATTCGCCATGCAATTCCATAGTCTATCATCTTTTTTGTGAAAATATCCTTGCATATTGCGATCACATGGTCGTATTGTTGAATGGTTTTTTCCATTGTATTGTCTTGTTTAGAGCCATAAAAATAGAAATTAAATGTGTATTTTGACTGCATTATTATACATTTGTAGTTAGCAATTGTCTAACTCCACAAAATCTTAATGGTTTATGTTGATCACAAGTACCGCGAGTAAGTTTTTTAAAAGAAAACATTCGATCAACCTTAATGGAAATTTAATCGATCTGAAAGACCCTGTAGTAATGGGGATTATCAACGTTAGCCCTGATTCTTTTTTTGACGGTGGAAAGTATACCGAAGAAGATGCAATCCTCAAACATGCAGAGCAGATGATTGAAGAAGGTGCAACTATCATTGACATTGGCGCAGTTTCAACTCGTCCGGGGGCATCGCATATTTCAACAAAAGAAGAATTAAGTCGTTTACTTCCTGCTGTAAAAACCATTCGCAAGCATTTTCCTGATGCTCCTTTATCAATAGATACGTTTCGTTCGTGGGTAGCACTTCGGGTTATGGATGAAACAGGTGAATGTATTGTAAACGATATATCTGGTGGAAACTTTGACGATCACATGTTTGACACGGTTGCAAAATTAGGTATTCCATACATTTTGATGCATATCCAGGGAACACCCCAAACGATGCAGGATAGTCCCGAGTATGAAGATGTGATAAAAGATATATCGAATTATTTTTCAGAAAAAGTAAGGAAACTTACTAAGGCTGGGGTAAAAGATGTAATTATTGATCCGGGCTTTGGTTTTGGAAAAACCCTTGAACACAATTACGATTTATTAAATCGATTAGACTCATTTAAAGTTTTTCAATTACCCTTAATGGTTGGGATGAGCAGGAAGTCGATGGTTCATAAGCTGCTCGAAATTGATCCTGATAACAGCTTACCTGGAACAATTGCTGGTAATACAATGGCACTTTTAGGAGGTGCAGACATATTGCGTGTGCATGATGTGAAAGAGGCAGTACATGCGGTTAAAATGTTTAACATGCTTAAAGAAGTAGCCAATTAATGAATTTGTTTATAACCATTCGGTTTTTGGATGTCCTTGATATCCTGCTGGTCGCTTTTTTGTTGTACCAGCTTTATATGCTGATTAAAGGAACTGTGGCATTCAATATATTTATTGGTCTTTTTCTCGTTTATTTATTCTGGTTGTTGGTAAAAGCCCTGGATATGGAGCTGTTGGGCTCATTTATGGGACAGTTTATTGGGGTAGGGGTATTGGCATTAATTGTTGTTTTTCAGCAAGAGATTAGAAGGTTTTTACTTTTAATTGGAAGTAATAATCAGGTGAACAAATTCTTAAGGGTTGAAAAACTATTTTCTTCCGATAACTACAAAGTAGCTTCGAACCAACAAATAAAAACGATTGTAAAAGCTTGCGAGAACCTTGCAAGAACTAAAACAGGAGCTCTTATTGTAATTGCGCAGAAATTGGAGTTAAGGGAATATGCCCGCACCGGCGAAAAAATGAATGCCAGGATTTCTGATGCATTACTTGAAACGATTTTCTTTAAAAATGCACCACTACATGATGGTGCTGTCATTATAATTGGCAAACGGATTGCAGCAGCACGCTGTATTCTTCCTCTTACCGAAAATGAAAACCTTGATCCTAAACTAGGGTTACGTCACAGGGCTGCGATTGGGGTTACTGAAGAGACCGATGCTTTGGCTATCGTTGTTTCTGAAGAAAGAGGAAAAATATCGGCTGCAGAAAATGGCGAGCTTCAGGAGGATATTTCCGGCCTTGAGCTGAGCAATTTGCTGGAGAAGTTTGTTAATGAAAATGATGACATTTGATAATTTTCCAGACATATATTTATTCGGTTTTTGGGGACATGATGTTACCTTGTATAGCCTGTTGTTTATTCTCCTGGTAATTTTTGTGGTAACTGTGGTCAACCGGTTAGTATTTAGGGTATTACATCGGTTCTGTAGGAAGAAGAGGATACAAAGACGGTTTGAGCGCTTTGTAAGAATTGGAATGCGGTTGTTTGCCTATGCCATTAGCTTAGCCGTAATATTTGAAATTCTGGACATCAGCTACTTGTCTGTTCTTCAGTATACCATCTATGAAAATGAAAGATTTTCTATTCAGGTTTACAATGTTGTAGTTGTAGCACTGGCAATTTATGGAATCCACTCTATGGTATACTTCTTTGAGTTTCTTATCAATCGCAGAATAACCCGGAAGCGTCTGGACAGAGGGCGTGGGAGATCATTCTTTCAAATTTTGAAATATATCATATGGGTTATTGGGTTGATTATTGTAATCGGTACACTAGGTGTTAAAGTAACACTTATCATTGCAAGTATTTCTGCCCTTTTAGTTGGGGTCGGATTCGGACTTCAGCATATTTTTAATGATTTGTTTTCAGGAATAATTATTCTTTTTGATGGTTCTATTGAAGAAGATGACATTGTTGAAGTTGAAGGAACTGTAGGAAGGGTCTTGAAGATTGGACTTCGTGTTTCGAAATTGCTGACACGGGACAATGTGGTGATTATTATTCCAAACTCAAGGTTTACCAGCGAGAATGTAATTAACTGGAGCCATAATGAGGAAGTGACCCGTTTTAGTGTTGATGTGGGTGTTGCTTATGGTTCTGATGTCCGGTTGGTGGAAGCATTGCTGTTAAAGTGTGCAGAGAACCACTCCAAGGTAGTTGATAAACCCAAACCATTTGTAAGGTTCAATGATTTTGGAGAATCATCTTTAGACTTTCAATTATTCTTTTGGACAGCCGATGACTTTGGTGTTGAGAATATTAAAAGTGATTTACGTTTTCATATTGATGATCAGTTTAGAAAGAACAATGTCGAAATACCTTTTCCACAGCGGGATCTACATTTGAAATCAAAAAATATTGATGGATAGCACTTCAAATCCCTTATCTTTGCCGACTCAATACTAAAAAAGGCAACATGCAAAATCGAATTACAGATTTATTCGGAATTAAATATCCTATAGTTTCAGGTGGAATGGTGTGGTGTAGTGGTTGGAAACTGGCTTCTGCAGTAAGTAATAACGGAGGACTTGGGTTGATTGGTTCAGGTTCGATGCACCCGGAAACATTGCAGGAACACATTCAAAAAACGAAGGAAGCAACTAATAAGCCATTTGGTGTAAATGTCCCTCTTTTATATCCTCAGATTGAAGACATTATGGAAATTATTGCTTCTGAGAAAGTTCCAATTGTTTTTACTTCGGCAGGTAGCCCCAAAAAATGGACTGGTTGGCTACAGCAAAAAGGCATTATGGTCGTGCATGTAATTGCTGGTTCATATTTTGCGAAGAAATGTGAAGAAGCAGGTGTTGAAGCAATTGTTGCTGAAGGTTTTGAGGCTGGTGGACACAATGGCCGTGAAGAAACAACTACACTTACTTTAATTCCTTCGGTGAGAAAAGCAACTAAACTTCCTCTAATGGCTGCTGGTGGAATTGGTACCGGACAATCGATGATGGCTGCCATGGTTTTAGGGGCCGATGGTGTACAGATTGGTTCACGCTTTGCAATAACGAAGGAATCTTCTGCCCATGATGAGTTTAAAAAGTTGGTAACCACACTGCCTGAAGGTGGCACAAAGCTATCGCTTAAAAAACTGGCTCCGGTTCGTTTGGTTAAGAATGAATTTTTCAAGCAGGTTAACAAAGCAGAATTAAGAGGTGCGGATCCTGATGAATTAAGGGAATTGTTAGGAAAAGGGCGCGCCAAAAAAGGAATTTTTGAAGGTAATCTTGAAGAAGGCGAGTTAGAAATTGGACAAATTTCTGCACAAATTAATGACATCCCAACGGTTGAGGAGGTTATGAAAAAGATAATATCCGACTACGAACAAACAAAGTCTGATATAGTAAATTCTTCTACTTTTAATTTTTAAGAATGATTTCTTTTTATCGTCACCAATTACCCAACGGATTACAAATTCTTATTTGTCCGGATCGTTCTACGCCTATGGCTGCTTTAGATATTTGTTATCATGTAGGGGCAAAAAACGAACATCCTGATCGGACTGGTTTTGCTCATCTGTTTGAGCACCTAATGTTTGGTGGTTCAGTAAATATTCCAGATTATGATATGCCTTTGCAGCAAGCTGGTGGCGAAAATAATGCATATACCACAAACGATCTTACCAATTATTACCTGACGTTACCAAAAGAAAACATTGAAACCGGGTTTTGGCTGGAGTCAGATAGAATGTTGGAACTTGCTTTTTCGCAAAAAAGCCTTGATGTGCAGAAAAGCGTAGTAATTGAAGAATTTAAGCAGCGAAATATAAATCAGCCATATGGTGATGCTTGGGCTTTAGTACGTGGATTAGCATACGAAGTGCACCCTTACCAATGGGCAACTATTGGTAAAGAAATTAGCCATATTGAGGATGCAACATTGGAAGAAGTTAAAGATTTCTTCTTTCGTTTTTATGCTCCTGATAATGCCGTTCTGATTGCGAGTGGAAATGTTGATGAAGATAAAATACTTCATTTTAGTGAAAAGTGGTTTGGTAATATTCCAAACAGGAGTGTCAATAAAGTGGCTCTGCCTAAAGAACCAACTCAAAACTCATTCAGGGAAAAAACGGTAGAACGGAAAGTGCCTGATACTTTGTTATATCTTGCTTTTCATATGCCTGGAAAATCAGATCGTGGATATTTTGTTTGTGATTTGATTTCAGATGTGTTGTCGAATGGGAATTCTTCCCGTATGTACAAAAAGCTGGTGAAAGAAAAGCGGTTGTTTGTGGAACTGGATGCATACATTTCCGGCGATCACGATCCAGGCCTGTTTATGGTTTCAGGAAAGCTGTCTAAAGGGGTTTCAATAGAACAAGCTAAACATGCAGTTTGGGAGGAGTTGGAAATTATTCAGCAAGAATTGGTAAACGGGACTGAACTTGTAAAAGTTAAAAATAAGCTGGAAGCCAATTTGGTATATGGACGCATGAATTACCTGAATGTAGCTCAGGATTTAGCTCATTTCGAGAACTTGCAAAAGGCCGAATTGATTAATGAGCAACTGGATGTTTACCAGTCAATTACCGCAGAAGAATTGAGAGATATAGCGCAAAATATCTTTCGAATTGAAAACTGTTCACAATTAAATTACCTGGCTAAATGATAATTAACAGAACGATACAACCAGATTTGTTAAAGCCGGGTAAACCTGCTTTTAATCCTCCTGAGGAGTTTCAGTTAGATAATAGTATTCCTGTATTTATGTTGCATGCAGGTAATGAAGATGTAACGAAACTTGAATTAATTTTTGAAGCTGGGGTATGGCAGGAAAATACTCCCCTGCAGGCTGCTTTAGCGAATGCAATGCTGCAGGAAGGTAGCCGGAAATTTAAATCATATCAGATTGCAGAATCTTTTGACTTTTTTGGGGCATATTTGCAGTTGTATGCTGATTATCATTTTGGGGCAGTCAGTATTCTTTGCCTGAATAAACATCTCCCTAAAATACTTCCTGTTGTTGAGGAGTTGGTGAAATTCTCAATTTTACCTGAAAATGAATTTCATACTTTAACAAAGCAAAGGAAACAGCGTTTTCTTCTTGAAAATGAAAAGGTAAAAGTTTTAGCACAAAAGAAGTTTAGCTGTGTATTGTTCGGAGAAGATCATCCTTACTCACAGACAGTGACCGCTAATGATTTTGATTGTTTAGAGGTTGATTCGTTAGTAGAATTTTATAAGAAGAATTACAGATCAAATCACTGCCGGATTTTAGCTTCAGGAAATACTGATGAACATCTTCTTGCAAACTTGAATCAGTATTTTGGCGAAAAGGATTGGAACGGTTCTTCATTGGAAATCGAAAGTTTTAGTGTTAAGTCTTCCAACTCAAAATATCATTTTGTTGAGAAACCGGATGCAATACAATCCGCAATTCGAACCGGAAAGCTTTTAGTAAAAAAAGATCATCCCGATTTTACAGGATTGCTGGTCCTTAATGCAATCTTAGGCGGATACTTCAGTTCCAGGCTAATGGCGAATATTCGGGAAGATAAAGGGTATACTTATGGTATAGTTTCAAGTATACCGACTTTTAGGGATGCAGCTTATTTTGTTGTTGCTACCGAAGTTGATAAGCAGTACGAAGAAGCAACGATTAGTGAAATTTTTAAAGAAATTGAGTTGTTGAAAACTACGCTGCTTGGTGAAGATGAATTGAAGCGTGTGAAACAATACTTGTTAGGTGAGTTTATCCGCGATTTTGATGGGCCATTTGCAAGGGCCACGGCTTTCAGAAATGTAAATGATTTTGGATTAGATTATTCTTTTTATGAAGATTATTACGATATGTTGTTAACTATTACGCCCAAGCAGATTAAAAATCTCGCAAACAAATATTTTGAAACCGATAGTTTTTATACTGTTGTTGCAGGAAGAAAGTAGTATAGCTAGTCCAAGTTGTTTTTAAATTCATTAAGAACTTTTGTTGCCAAAATATAATTCGGGCTTAGCTTTTTGCCTGAAAAGAAGCTATAAGACGTTTTTTCCATATCATTATGAATGTTTTCCATTGAACGAATAATACTTGTCCTGAATAACTTAGCGCAACTGAAGCATTGAACTTTCTTTAATTCTGAAGTTTTATAAAAAGCTGTTTTAAGTTCTTTAAAGGTAAGCGGATAATTATTGTTGAAAAGGTGTTGACGGGAAGCAAGCATACTTTTATTGATAACCTTTCGGTGTTCTTCACATGATTTACCTCCTTGCGGACAATCAACCAGATCAATGTATTCTCTATTATTGCCAATTGATTCACCCTCTTTCTTTGATATTGAAAATAATCTCTTACGGTTCTTTTTCATCCTCGGGTCTCAATTTATTCAGATTAAACTTTGTAAAGATATTCAAACAAATTGGAATTGAATATGGTTTAAACTCATCAAAAGTGTTTTAGGATTCAATAAATAATTGTTTCTTCGAAGCTGAAATGGACGGAACAAAGCGATCAGATATAAAAATTGAAAGTCATGTTGAGATTGTTCAAAAGCAGCATCAACGTACAGGTGAATTAACGGAAGGTTATGTGGCACGAATCCTGACAAAATCACCACAGCACCCACATGGAATAAAAGTCCGGCTTGAAACAGGTGAAGTTGGGCGGGTAAAGAGAATTCTTGAAGATAAATAATATGAGAATAATATCTACCAATATTGCAGAAATATGTGAAATCGATTGGCGAGGTAAAAAGGTAAAAACAGGAATTTACAAGTTGCCGGTAAATGAGCCTATCTTATTGGGAAAGGAAGATGTGAAAAACGATCATGTTGTTGATCGGAAACATCATGGAGGAGTAGACAAAGCATGTTATTTGTATTCTAAAGATCATTATCGTTTTTGGAAAGAACGTTACCCTGATTTGGATTGGCAATGGGGTATGTTGGGAGAGAACCTTACTGTTGAAGGTTTGGATGAATCGAAAATCTACATTGGAGATATTTTTGGGTTGGGAGATGCTGTTGTGCAAGTGAGCCAGCCTCGTTATCCTTGCTATAAGCTAGGGGTTCGTTTTGAGAATCAGAAAATGGTTCGTGACTTTCTTGAAGCCCCGTATCCAGGTGTTTATGTTAGGATTATAAAAGAAGGTTTTGTTAAAACCGGAGACAAAATGGTATTACAAGAGCAGGCAAAAAATAGTATGTCTGTAGCTGAAATCTATTCTCCTTTTACAAGTCAGATCGATAATAAAGAACTAATTGAAAAAGCAATTGAAATCCCCGGATTAGCTGCAGCTTGGCGAAGGGATTTAAAGAAGCTGCTATGATAGCTAATCATTCATTGGATGCGATCACTTCATAATCAAGGTTGGTTTTATTGTATCAATTAAAATACCAGCTAGGGTGGAACAATCATTTCCAAATGCCTGACCCCTTGATTACCAGGAAGAAATATTTTTGGTTTTTTAAAGTGTCCGGGTCAGGAAACAACTCCCGGCTTTCATCCGGTTTATTCTCCCGTTAGATAATTGAATATGCCGGTTAACCGGCATCTGTTCCCAATATCCCGTAGGGATTAAATAAGTTGTAGCACCGGGATAAGTGACAAGAAACCAGGTGAATTCAATGGGGTGTCCGAAGTATTGAACATTTCATTCGCCGCATGGAAAACGTTTTTTAAACCAATATCCAATATCCAATAATCAAATCCCAAAATCCAACCATTGAGGACACAATTGCCAATGACCAATTATCCGGCATCAAGTATCGAGAA
>JANQII010000185.1 GCA_028282195.1 Prolixibacteraceae bacterium | reverse complement strand
CGATGAAAACCAATGAAATAAATTAAATATGAATTTATCAATGCCAAATAAATAAACCGCAAAGGAACATAAGAATCCGCAAAGACGCGAATAGAGATCAATACAGATTAACATCATAAACCATTGAAAAACAATTTATTGAATCCAAAACTCACATTAAATATGCTATTGAACCAGGCTTCATTCATTTGTATTCAAAATTTAAGAAATAGCCATCTAAAATGGATAAAATCATTTAGTTCGCAGGAAAGTTATTATATATAATGTGAATGAAGGGTTGAAGCTGAATATTCAGGGAAATCCGGATTTAAAGGCAAGATTTTCAACTCTTGATTCGCATATATAGATTTGACATTAAACTAAGAAGGATTTTTCATTCCGAATTCTCTACTTGCTTATTAATGGAGGCATCAAAGACATGCAAAAACCAAAAAGTCAGCGATTAAATGCTCAGTAGAAAATCTGTCAAATTTGCATCCCGATCCAGGTCCATTTTCTTTCTTAACCTGTATCTGCTTGTTTCAACCCCCCGTGGGGAAAGATTAAATAATTGAGCAATCTCTTTCGTAGATAAATTCATTCGTAAATATGCGGCCAATTTGAGGTCTTTATGTGTCAATGATGGGTAGCTACCCCTGAGGTACTGGATAAAATTTTCATGCACCTTGTCAAAATGGACTTCAAACTGTTTCCAATCTTCCTGCGAGTTAAGCTCTTGTTCAAGATTACTGACCAACTTTTGAACCTGCTTTTTGGATTGTTCATGAACCATATTGCTTAGCACTTTCATTAACTGGGAACGGGTACGGTTGATTAATTCATTGGAATAGGAGATTTTCATAACAATGGAAGCAAGTTCTTTGGATTTATTTTCCAGTTCGGCACTGTTCCGCTCATTTTCAATCTGGAGTTTTTCATTTCTCAGTTGGATTATTTCTTGTTCCCGCATCAAGGATTCATGTTCAAATTCCTTTTGTTTTTCTGTTAGTTCCTTTTTTTGCTTCCGCTTTAGTATTTCCCTTTCTTTTTCTATTTTTTTCTTAATTAAAAAAAATGTGAGGTAAATAATCAACACGAATAGCATCAGGTACAAAACAAGCATGTAAGGGCGTAGGTACCAGGGGGGCTTCATTGTGAATTGGTAAGTGAATTCTTCTGATTCAGCCATGCTTTCATTTCTGGCTTTTATATGGAGTGTGTATGTGCCTCTGTTTATTCTCGGGAAATCCTTAAAATTCCGGTCACTCCATTTGCTCCAATTGCTTTCATAACCTTCCAGCCAAAAGCTGAACTCAATTTTATCCTGGCTTGAAAAGGAGTTTGCGCTTACTTCAAAACGCAAGTTATTATACCGGTAAGGAATCTCTGGATTTTGATCAAAGGGTTGTTCTGTTTGAAGTTCATTTTCCTGATTAGTGAAGTTTCCCCCAAAAATTAATTCACCATTTGTTGATGATACTTTCCGAAGGAGTGTCCGGAAATTATAGGTTTGTTGATTCTGATAAGACTTATCAAAATGGACAAATCCATCTTCGGTACTAATAATAAATGACTGATTATCTGTTGCCAGAATATGCTCATAATTGGCTACGAAGTTCCCTCTTAATTCTTTATAGGGTATAAGTTCCGAATAATAGCTTCCCTGAAAGTTTGTACGCAATACGCCCAGCTGATTGGACGTAAAGTGCCAGATGTTTTCATAAGGATCTTCATAAAATTTGTCAATTTTTCCGGTATTCAATACAGCCGTAATTTTCTCATCTTTCTCAAAAAATTGTTTACGGGCATTGAAACGGTATATTCCTTCGACAGTTGATACTAAAACAGATCCCTTCAATTTAAAGACGGAATTGGAGTAATCAGAGGGCAGGCCATTTTTACTGTTATAAAAATCGACATTCCGGATGCCATCTTGTTGTTGATTGAAGCTGATCCGGTAGACTCCCTTGTTTACATGGCTGACCCACAAGTAACCCTTGTTGTCAACTTCCATTTCCCGGCTCGATACCTTAAATCCTTCAAGCTTTTTAATAAACTCAAAGTGTGGGGATTTATTCCGATTGTTCCGTAAAAGAACCAGGCCAGTGTAGCAACCACCTATTAAATAGGGTGAGTTTGAAGAGATGCGTACATATTTCCAACCTCCCAGAACTTTTGAAACCGGAATTGCTCTGTCGTCAATGATCTCAAATGTTCCGTTGTGGTGTCCGCAGATCAAATGGCCGTCAATTACCTGTAGGTTCCAGACCTGTCCATCGGCCCCGTAAACCCATCGGGGAATTGTATTGCTGATTTTATTTGCTTCCTGATCCCATTCTAAATAAAACAGTCCCTGATTCGATCCAAAATAAATTTTATCCCGATGGATACAGGAAACATAGCCTGTACCGACTGAACCTTCCGGGAATAACTGTGATACCGGAGAATTTATGTTGAGATAATTAATTCCGTTGTCAAGAGCCGCCCAAAGATTATCCGATTCATCAATATAAAGTGCCAAAACAGAATTGTTTTGGAGCCCTTTCTCCCGGTTTACATTGGATATAATATTCCCTTCACCATTAAAGAAGAATATCCCGTTCTTAATAGTTCCGTATGCAAAAGTGTTATGATTCAGCTGAATACCACAATATACCTGGTAGTCTGTTGCAATGGCTGAAACAGGTGAATCCCACTTGCTAAATTGTTTCCCATCGTAAGTATAAACTCCACTAAAAGAAGTAGCTATTAGTAAGTTGCCATTGTTTAATTCCATTATAGAAGAAATTGTCTTCCCTGAAAAGAATTTGCCTCCCTCAATTTCCTTCAGGCCATTTTCGGTTATTTCCATTAAACCATGCTGATTATGACCAATTAAAATCCGGTCTGATGTTTTGAAAGCATGGTTTAAGGATTGGTTGATCTCCAGGGGGATAATTTTATCTTTTAATAAATAGATGGATGAAAATGACTGGAACAAAATTCCCCAGGGAGTTTCAATAATGTTCCAGATTTCCCCA
This sequence comes from Prolixibacteraceae bacterium, assembly GCA_028282195.1. Lineage (GTDB taxonomy): Bacteria > Bacteroidota > Bacteroidia > Bacteroidales > Prolixibacteraceae > Sunxiuqinia. The sequence continues at coordinate 31,417 of JANQII010000185.1, read as the reverse complement.
AATTCTTTGTAGGCAGAGGGGAGTTCATCAGATACGGATTTGTAAATAGTTCTGCCTAGCTCATCAGATGCAAGATAGCCAAACTGGTTATAGGCACCTACAAATATTTTATTGTCACTGCTTTTAAAGACCTCTCTAACGATTGCATTATTTTGCATCGGGATTAACTGCCATTTGTTTCCATCATATTCGAGTAATCCATTGTTATTCCCAAAATACATTATGCCACGGTCATCCTGGGTAACAGACCAGGTCTGGGCCCCTCCGTTAAATTCCTGTCGGCCGAATTTTGAAATAAAGGGTATGCCAATTTCTTTTAGGATTGGTTCCGATTTAGCCGGACCAGTAATCAGTAAAATCAGAATCAGAAAGCATTTTTGAATTAAAATCAGTTTTTTCATCTTATATTTCTGTTTCAAACAAATCAATACAATTTGTTCAGGAATAGGATTGATTTTTTATTTTGGTATTGATTAATTACGTCAGTAAAATTAATAAATAAAAGTTTCATGACGTATTAAAAGATAATGAATGTATTTTTTTGTATGATGTAAATGTTTAAAATACAGATAATATTTGTTTTTTGAAGTATTTAAATTGGAAAAATGACGTATTTATGACGAGGGTATTTTTTAGTTTTTATTCGTTTGGCATTCTACTTTTGATACGTTGATTTTATCCAATAATTCAAATCTAATCATTATGAAAAAAATCCTAACTATTCTTTTATTCCTTTTTGTGGGATTATTCGTTCAGGCACAGAACAAATTAACCGGAACAGTTACAGATGATGCCGGTAATTTGATTCCGGGTGCCAATGTATTTATAAAAGGTACCACTATAGGTACTATTACAAATCCTGATGGAACATATATTCTCGAAGGAGTAATGTCTGAAGCTACACTGGTTGTCAGTTTTATTGGTTATAAAACACAGGAAATTGAAATTGATGGTCAGGCTGAAATCAATGTCATATTATCCGGGGATGCCATTGGATTGGATGAAGTTGTAGCAGTGGGTTATGGTGTTCAGAAAAAAGCAAACCTTACCGGGGCAGTTGGTTCAGTAAAGACGGATGATATAAAGAAATCACAGGTTGCGAATATTAGCAATGCTATTGTTGGACGGATGTCTGGTATTGTAGCAAAACAGGCTACCGGAGAACCCGGGGCAGATGGATCTGATATTTACATTCGTGGTGTTGCTACTTACCAGGGGAATACGACCCCGGGAATTATTATTGATGGCATTGAACGTACCATGCAGGATTTTTCACAACTTGATCCAGGTGAAATTGAATCGGTAAATGTTTTGAAGGATGCAGCTGCTGCTGCAATTTTTGGTATGCGCGGTGCAAATGGTGTTATCGTAATTAAAACCAGAAGAGGTGAAACCGGCAAACCTCAATTCAGTTATTCATTTAATTATGGCCTGCAAAGTCCGACAGTATTGCCGGAATTTACCAATTCATATGAGTATGCAATGCTCGCCAACGAACGTAATGCGTTTATGGGCGTTGATCCCGCTTATTCGGGTGACGAATTGAACCAATTCAAAAACGGAACAAACCGTGATATGTACCCTGATACAGACTGGTATGATGTAATCCTTGAAAATGATCATGCCATTCAGCAGCAACATAACCTTTCGGTAAAAGGTGGTACCGATAAAGTTAACTATTTTACCTCACTGGGATACCTGGATCAGGGCGGTTTTTATGATGCATTGAATTTTGAGCGTTTCAACATTAGGACCAATATCGATATTAAACTGGGAACTTATACTTCTTTTGCAGCCGACATTTCAGCCCGTATGGAAAAAACTGATGAAGCAGCCACGCCAAGCACCGGGGTATTTGCTGAAACACTGAGGAACCCATCCATTATGGCGGCAACATATAAAAACGGGTATATTGCAGCACCTCTTGGAGGTCATCAAAATACGTATGGAGCAATTAAAGAAGGTGGTTATACCGATTCTGAAAACAATACCATTTTAACCCGTCTGGAATTGAAACAGGAAATTCCATGGGTTAACGGATTAGCCATAAAAGGAATTGTTTCGTTTGATAAAAACTATTATAAAAGCAAACAGTGGAACCGGGACCCCCAGGAATATTCATTAAATGCTGATGGCACATACATAAAAATGCCCCGAAGCAAACCATCCCTGAACCTGGCACAAAACGAAAATGAATTCCTGGAAGTTCAGGCCCATATAACTTATGACCGTACTTTTGGCGATCATCAGGTTTCCGGTATGGCCATGTTTCTTGAAAAGCAAACGAACACCAGCGTTTCGTCTATAGCAGCTTGGGATTTTGCTTCAGAAGCACTGGAGCAAATAGATGCAGCAGCTGAAAAAAATGCAACCGGAAGTTCGGATAAATTTGGCCGTCAAAGTTACATTGGCCGCGTAAATTATTCATACAAGCAGAAATATCTGTTCGAAGCTAATATTCGTCGTGACGGCACGGAAAACTTTGCACCTGATTATCGTTGGGGAACTTTCTCATCATTCTCTTTAGGTTGGATTGTTTCCGAAGAAGATTTCTTTAAAGACAACCTTGGTTTTGTTGATTACCTGAAATTACGCGGATCATATGGTACCTTGGGTAACGATCAGATTAATTCAGACCGTTTCCCATATTATAACAAATTCAATCTTTACGCGGCTGAAAACTGGTTGGGAGGAAACAACAATTATGGCGATTATGTATTCGGTGGAAGTTATGTGAAAGGTTTTGCTCCCGGTGCCATTGGCAACGAAGCAGTAAGCTGGGAAACATCAACCAAAACCAATATTGGACTTGATGCCCGTTTATTTGAAAAGATTGATATTAACTTTGATTATTTTACAGAAACACGTTCTGATATTCTAACACAACGATCTGCATCAGTTCCGCTTCATTTTGGGGCCAGCTTACCGCTTGAGAATATTGGGGAAGTTGAAAATAAAGGTTTTGAAGCTTCGGTTGGTTTCAACCATAAAATCAACGATTTCCACTTTTTCCTGAATGCCAATCTTACCGTGGTGAAAAATGAAATCATCAGTATGGATGAAGCCGAAGGGATATCCAAATACCTGAAACGTGAAGGTAGGCCAATTGATGCATACTACGGATACAAAGCTGTTGGTATTTTCAAAAACCAGGCTGAAATTGACGGATATGCAAAACAAGAACTGGAAGGTGCCGGCTATGTTACCCAGCCGGGGGATGTTAAATATGAAGACATCAACGATGATGGAGTTGTTAATTCAGATGACCGTACTTTTCTTGGTGAAGGAAACGTACCTAACGTAATTTATGGTATTTCCGGTGGTTTCGAATATAAAAACTTCGATTTCTCATTCCTACTGCAGGGAGCTGCAGACGTACAGTATCAATTACAGTCACAAATCGTATGGCCGTTTTTCAATGGTGGAGGTGTCCCTCAGTTCTGGGCTGACGACCACTGGTCAACAAATAATACCGATGCAAAATACTCAAACCTGAACATTAACAACCACAATTTTCCGCAGGATGCAACCAGTAGCCTGTATGTTTATGATGCTTCATACATTCGCTTGAAAAACATTGAACTGGGTTATAATTTACCTAAATCCGTATTATCCGGCCTGAAGTTGAGTGGTGTTCGTTTATACGTAGGTGGACAAAACCTGCTTACCTTCTCTGATGTCCCTCAGTTAGACCCGGAAGCTATTAATAATTTGGGGCAGACCTATCCAAATGTGAAGTCGGTAAACTTCGGTGTTAAAGTTGACTTTTAATCAGAAAATTTGAAAAAATGAAAAAGATATATTTAATTATTACAGTTTTTTTATTCGTTGCCGTTTCATGTAGTGACGATATACTTGATGTGAAGCCCACTACCTTCGTCTCAGATGCAACTATTTGGGAGACTCAGGGATTGATTGAACAAAACCTGGCGAATATTTACGGAACACTTGTTTGTGCTTTTAATAGCAAAGGGGACCTGTATGGCATTCCGGCTTTCAGCCACATTGATCTGGCGACTGATGATGGTAATGGTAAAATTGATGCGGCAATCCAATTGTACAATTCAGGAGGTATTACTGCTTCGTTTACGCCTTATGCTGATGAAACCTGGTCGGTTAATTATCAGTTGATCCGTAAAGCCAACTCTTTTATGGAAGGAATTACCAATGTTGGGACAGATGTAATTGACGCAAATTTGAAAACAACTTATGCTGCTGAAGCTCGTTTCCTTAGGGCTTTTGCTTACTTCCAACTGGTGAAAACTTTTGGCGATGTACCGTTAATAAAAGAAGCTCAGTCTGTAAATGCTGAAGATATTCTGATGCCGAGAACCAGTAAAGATGACGTTTATCAGTTCATTTTTGATGAATGTGATTTAGCTGCGGCTGATCTTGAAAGGGATCCTGTATCCGGGCATGCCTCAAAAGGTGCGGCCATGGCATTAAAAGCAAAGGCCATGTTGTATTACGCGAGTCCGTTAAATAATTCCGGCAATGATGCTTCCCGTTGGTCAAATGCTGCAGCTACTGCCAAAGCGGTAATGGATATGGGCAAATATTCATTGTATCCGGATTACAGGAATCTTTTCCTTGCAGCACACGAAAACAATTCAGAAGTCATATTCGACCGTCAGTTTAAATTTCCTGAAGCAGTGCATACTATTCAGGCTACCTGGGGGATGTGGTTTACATTTGATGCCGGAACATGGGGTGGTTTCAGTCCAACCCAGGACATTGTGGATGCCTACGAGATGACCAATGGTTTGCCAATTACCGATCCGGCTTCCAGTTACGATCCTAATGATCCGTATACGAATCGTGATAGCCGTTTAGCCGCAAGTATCGTTTACAATGGTTCAAGCTGGAGAGGAAATGTTGTAGGTTATTATCAAGGTGGAAATGCAGATGTTAACAAAGAAGTTAATTGTGGATATGGTTTAAAAAAATTCGACGAAGAAATTGCCATCGGCACAAACTTTTACGATGGTTCGTACGGACAACACAACAACTGGATTTATTTCCGTTATGCCGGTGTTCTTCTAAATTATGCAGAAGCCCAAAACGAAGCTGCCGGTCCTGATGCGTCGGTTTATACAGCCATGAATGAAGTTCGTGCAAGGGCAGGGCAACCTGCTTTACCTGCCGGACTTTCAAAGGATGAAATGCGTACCCGTATTTGGAACGAAAGAAGGGTGGAGTTGCTATATGAAACCCATCGTTTCTTCGATGTACGTCGTTGGAAGAAAGGCATGGAAATTTTCAATCAACCAATTCATGAAGCGGTAATTACTGACAATGGAGATGGCACTTATACATACAGTTACCCGGTTAAAGAAACAAGGACCTATAAAACTCATTTCGACTTTTTACCGATACCAATCGGGGAAATAGAACGTAATCCGCAGTTGGTTCAAAACACCGGCTATAATTAGCAAAGAAGTTCCGTACATCTTTTGGCAAAATCAATTTGAATTACTGAAAGTTCTTTTACTATCACACGTACAGATGGATTTTTTCAATCAAAAAAGAAGGGAACGGGACCATTGCCCGATCATTCAACAAAATTATTTCAAAAGAAAAGATAATTCTAAATGAGTAAAACGAATAACATGAGAATCTATATTTTAACAAGCACGCTGGTGTTGCTTTTTGCAATTGGTTGTACTAGTCAACCTAAAAATGACAAAGTTGTAACGATTACTAAAAAGCTGGCCAAATTTGAACCCGAAGATGGGAAATGTCTCTTTTTCATTGGTCAGGACATGCCGGCGATTGGTGGCATCGAAGGTTACAATGACGGGTATTGCGATCATTTCGATATCCCGGCCGGGATTACAGGGTACACAAACTTTTCTCCAGGTAGCGAATGTTACGGACGTATTATGACCGGAAATGACGGAATCTTTGAATTGGCTAACTGGGGTTCTGGTGATAGTTATCTTGATTTTCAGCTTAAGCAACCTGGTTTTGAAAATTGTGCTGTTGCCATCGGTCTTGCTTTCGTTGATCATGAAAAAAATGTAGCAGATGGCGTTCATGACAATTTAATTGAAGATTTGGGAAAGTGGATCAAATCCTTGGATAAACGACCCGTATTTTTGCGTATCGGTTACGAATTTGATGGTCATGCATGGAACCATTACGATCGTGAGAACTACCTGAAGACATGGCACCGGATAGTTGATAAAATGCGTGCAATGGGTGTTAACAATGTTGCTTATGTGTGGCAATCGAAAGGTGTTGGCACTACCATGGAGGAATTGATGGAATGGTACCCTGGTGATGAATATGTTGACTGGTGTGGCTATACCTATTTTGCCCATCCTGACGATGAAATGATAAAGTTTGCAAGAAAGCGGGGGAAACCTGTTTTTATTGCCGAACTGACCCCGGTATTTCAGGAAGGTTTAACTGATGTTTATTACGATGCAGACATCAAAAAGCCAGAAATTGCCAAAAAAATGTGGGATGAATGGTACACTACATTCTTTAAAACAATAGAAGAAAACGAAGATGTGGTCAAAGCTTTTTCCTACATCAATACCGACTGGCCTTCGGAAGCAATGTGGGTAGACAATCCAACTTTCAATCAGGTTGACTCCCGCATTCAGAAAAGCGAATATGTTGGCGAGCGTTGGGAAAAAGAGGTTTCCAAAGATCGTTATCTGAAACCAACTCCTGAATTGTTTAATATTCTTTGGGGCAACAATAAATAAGCATGAATAGGTTAAACGGATATACTCTGTTATTAACATTTATTGTTTCCATTGGAGGTTTGTTGCTGGGAATATCAGCGAATGTTTCGGGTGCAAGCGAGTTTTACCGTTCATATTTTGATTTAAAAGTCGGATCGTTCCTGGAAGGATTTGGAGTGAGCATTGCCATGCTGGCAACCTTTATTGGCAATTTCAATGCAGGAACAATCAGTGATAAAATTGGTCGTAAAAAAGCCTTGTTGCTGGCTGCTTTCCTGTTTAGCTTTTGCACACTGGGTAGCGGTCTGGCAACGAATTACACGTTCTTCCTGATATCCCGTTTTATCGGCGGTTTGGGAATTGGTATTTCGTTGCTTGTAGTACCCATGTTTATTGCCGAATTTGCCCCATCTGAAAAACGTGGATTTCTGGTATCATTCAATCAATTAAATATTGGAATCGGATTTTTGCTGGCTTATGTGATCAACTCGCTAACAATAAAATATATTCCTGATCCGGATCTTACCTGGCGTTGGATGCTGGGTATTGGTTTTGTTTTTCCTGCAGTTTATTTTGTTGCCTTGTTTTTTGTTCCTGAAAGTCCGCGCTGGTTGATAAACCGGGGGAGAAATGAGGAGGCGAAAAAGGTAATGAAGAAAATTGGTGGAGAGGAATATGCTGAAACAGAATATCAACAAATAAAACAAGCTATTAATTTTTCCGGAGAAGGTGAAAAGAAAACAGCTTATGGACAGCTTTTGGGAGAACTTTTTAGCAAACCAATGCGATTGGTACTGTTGATTGCATTCAGTGTTGCCTTCTTTCAGATGGCATCCGGTTTTAATTCCGTGATGTTTTTTGTACCACGGATTTTCCGTTTGGCAGGATTTGGAGGAACTGGTTCATTCTTCATGTCAAATCTGGTCGGTATTGCCATGGTGGTGATGACTGTCATTTCTATGTTCCTGATTGATCGTTTAGGGCGAAAACCACTGTTATTAATTGGTGTTTCGCTTATGCTTGTATCATTAATGGTCTCAGCATGGTCATTTAGTGAATCAACTTATACAATAGAAAAAGACGATGTTGAGCAAATAGTTCAAAATGCAGAAACCAATGAAGTAGCAGGGGTTTTAAGCAAAGCATTAAGTAAATCGAAAAATATTGTTTTCAAAAATGAACTGACTTTCTTCCATCAGTTTAAATCAGACATTCATTCTGAAGTTGACAGAATTGGGAAGGAGGACAAAGAGTACGCAGATTATATTTATTCAAAATATCGTGGCAATTTAGTTGATGCCACTATTTCAATTAATTCGCTTGTGGTAATGATTGCCATACTGTGTTTTGTTGTTGGTTTTGCTATTTCCCTGGGACCTGTTACCTGGGCGCTGTTATCTGAAGTCTTTCCTGGCAAGCTACGTGGTTTGGGGATCTCCATTGCCGGAACATTGAATGGTCTGACCAGTTTTATTGTCACCACTATTTTCCCGATTGAATTGGAGCATCTGGGCTCCGGAACAACCTTTTTTATCTACGGAATTTTGATGTTTGTATTTATCCTGATGGTCATTAAATGGTTTCCTGAAACTAAAGGGAAAACCCTGGAAGAGATTGAAGCTGAACTGGTAAAAAAGTAGAAATGAATAAAATTACAAATCCAATTATACCGGGTTTTAATCCCGATCCGTCCATCGTTCGTGTGGGTGATGATTATTACATTGCCACATCCACATTTGAATGGTTTCCGGGAGTACAAATCCATCATTCAAAAGACCTGAAAAACTGGCGATTGATTGGTCATGCTCTAACTGAAAAACGTTTGTTAGACATGAAAGGCGTGCCTGATTCCTGTGGGGTTTGGGCTCCTTGCCTGACTTACCATGAAGGAACATTTTACCTGGTTTATTCGAATGTTAAAACCTTTGACGGAGTCTGGAAAGACACGCCCAATTTTCTGACCACAACCCATAATATTGAGACAGGCGAGTGGAGTGATCCAATATTTTTGGGTAGCAGTGGTTTTGATGGCTCCCTGTTTCATGATGATGACGGCAGAAAATGGTACTCCAGCCTTTTGGTCGATCATCGTGGCGGGAAGTTTTTTGGTGGTATTGTCCTTCAGGAGTATTCAGAAAAAGAAAAAAAACTGGTTGGACCGGTAAAAAATATTTTTCCCGGAAGTGAACTGGGGATTACGGAAGGGCCACATATCTACAAATTGAAAGGGTATTATTATTTGGTAACGGCAGAGGGGGGGACCGAATATGGCCATGCCGTTTCCATTGCCCGCTCAAAAAATATTGGTGGGTCTTATGAACTGCATCCAGCCAATCCATTGATTACTTCGCGAAACAATCCTGGCTTATACATTCAAAAATCGGGACATGGGGATTTTGTGGAGACGCAAAGTGGCGAATGGTACATGGTACATCTGGGCGGAAGGCCTCTGACCAAACTCGGGAGGTGCACGCTGGGACGTGAAACCTGCATCCAAAAAATTGTGTGGAAAGATGATCTGTGGCCGTACCTGGAAAATGGAGGGAATGAACCGGCAAAGGAAATTCCTGCCCCGGCATTGCCAGAACAAGAATGGACAAATACTTCATCACGGATTAATTTCAATAATAAAGAATTGGATGTCAACTTTTCGACTTTGCGGATTCCTTTTACTGAAGAGATGGGTAGTTTGAATAAGCGGGAAGGATATCTTCGGTTGTATGGGCAAGAGTCTCTTTGTTCCATCCACCAACAAACCATCGTGGCAAGACGTATTCAGGCATTTAATGTAGAAGTATCAATTTGTCTGGAATTTCAGCCACAAACTTTTCAGCAAATGGCGGGACTGGTGTTTTATTACAACACCATGCACATGCATTATGCACACATCAGTTTTAATGAAGAAACCAATACGAAATACCTTCAACTAATTTCTGCAGACAATGGAAATTTCAATGAACCATTGGAGAATGTTGTTGAAATTCCGGAAGAAGGAAAAGTTTACCTGAAAGGTCATATGAACGAGGATCAACTACAGTTTTACTATTCACTCAATGAAAAAGCCTGGACAAAATTAGGATCGGTACTGGATGCCAGTATCCTTTCGGATGATTATGTGCGTGATAACGGACTGCATTACCGGGCAGCTTTTACCGGTTCGTTTGTGGGAATGTGTTGTCAGGATTTGAGTGGATCGAAAAAACATGCCGATTTTGATTGGTTTGAATACAATGAAATCTAACTGGAAAAATTAGAAAGATGAAGATATTGATTTATACTTTACTGGGACTTACAACATTAGTTTCCAGCCAAAACAAGGCAAAAAAAGAGGCAGAAACCGCAGCAGTTGTTCATAAGGCAAAATTTGAACCAGACGATGGTAAATGCCTCTTTTTTATTGGTCAGGATTTAGGAGCAATTGGTGGATTGAAAGATTACAATGACGGGTATGTGGATCATTTTCCGGTTCCGGCTGGCATTACTGCTTATACCAATTTTAGGCCGGGTGACGAGTCTTTTGGGCATATTTACAAAGGACTGGACGGCGTAACTACAACTGATAACTGGGGAGCCGGCGATTGCAACATGCAACTTATGCTGGACGATCCAAAATTTGCACATTGTTCATTGGCCATTGGTTTGGAGCTGGTAAACCATGAAGGAGCAACTGCCAGGGGTGAGCGGGATAGCATGATTATTGCTCTTGGGGGTTGGATTAAAGGTTTAGGTGAAAGGCCGGTGTTCTTGCGCATCGGTTATGAATTCGATGGTCATGCCTGGAATCACTATGACAGGGAGGAATATTTAACGGCATTTAAACGCATTCATCACATGTTTGACAGTCTGAAGGTGGAAAATGTAGCCTATGTTTGGCAATCAACAGGCAATGGTTCAGATCAGGAAGAGTTAGCAAACTGGTACCCCGGTGATGAATATGTGGACTGGTGCGGTTATTCTTATTTTACTAATCCGGATGAAGAAATGCTCACTTTTGCCCGGAAACACAACAAACCTGTATTTATTGCCGAATTATCCCCTGTTTTACCTGGAGATAAAGGTGATGAATCGTTCCTTAGCAATCCTGAAATTGCGAAACATGCATGGGAAACATGGTTCGCCAAATTTTTTAATTTACTAAATGAAAACGAAGATCTGATTAAAGCTTTTTCTTACATTAATGTAGATTGGTATACACAGGCCATGTGGAAAGTAAATGAAACGTTTGATAATGTTGACTCCCGGATTCAAAAAAGTGAATATGTAAGTGAGAAATGGATAAATGAAGTTTCAAAAGAAAAATATTTGAAACCGGATGAAAACCTGTGGAAAAAATTAAATGCTAAAAAGTAATTAAAATTCACGCCATTGCAAGAAGGTAAGACAAAGCAACAGGTAAAAGTGACGAGATTGTTTCTCCCGGTAAAACCAGGATCGCAATAAGCAAAAAAGAACAGAATGCAATTGCCCCTTTTCAAATACATCTTATTCCTGATAACAATTTTGCTAATTGTTGCCTGCAAGGATTCACCCCATTTTCTGAATCTCCGGGAAAAAGAAAAATTTGAGCCCGAAAATGGCAAATGCTTGCTTTTTATTGGACAGGACATAGGGGCAATAGGTGGGTTGGAAAACTACAAAAAAGGTTATCTGGATTATTTTGAGACCCCTTCAGGAATTACTGCCTATACAAATTTGCGAACGGGAGATGTTTCGTATGGAAGTATCTATAGGGGCCTGGATGGTATTTGGCAAACTGACAATTGGGGGGCAGGCGATTGCAACATGCAAATGCAATTAAACGACCTTGATTTTAAATACTGTTGCCTGGCCATTGGTCTTGAACTTGTAAATCACGAAAAAGCCGTTGCCCGGGGTGAGTACGATAACATGATTGACAGCCTTGCCATTTGGGTGAAGTCGCTTGGTGAAAGGCCCGTGTTTTTGCGACCCGGTTATGAGTTTGACGGACATCAATGGAACCATTATGATCGGGAAAGTTACATAGCAGCATTCAAACATATTCACGATCGTTTTGATAGTTTGGAAGTTGAGAATGTCGCTTGGGTTTGGCAGTCTCGAGGGTGGGGTACAAACTATAATGAACTGGAAGATTGGTATCCGGGTGATGAATACGTAGACTGGTGTGGGTATTCATTTTTTAACCGCTGCAAAGAAGCAGAACCTATGCTGGAATTTGCACGAGACTACGGAAAGCCTGTATTTATTGCCGAAGCAACACCAGTATTTGATACGAATGAGGGCATGACTGCTGAATGTGATTTTGATATTCAGGAACAAGCTAAAATGGCCTGGGACCGTTGGTTCAAAGAATTGATTCGTACCATAGACAAAAATCCGAACTTAATAAAAGCTGTTTCCTATATTAATGTAAACTGGCGTGAACAGGATATGTGGCAGAATCCACCATTTAGCTTTTGTGACAGTCGTATTCAGATCGATAAATATGTCAGTAAAAACTGGATAAAAGAAATCTCAAAAGACAAGTATTTGAAACCTTCTGCTGAGCTATTTCGCACACTGAATAACTCGGATTAGAATTTGGAACAAGTCAGTTCTGGCACATCTGTTGTATATTAACAGGTAATTAAGTATATCTTTCCTGATGGAAAAGAAACTTTTGTGTCCGATTAGGACTCTTTGTCAAGATCCGGATAAACTTCCCGTCTTGTTGCGATATATTATGATTCTTTCAAAAAAAGGTCAGTAATTACTTACTAAGCTTTCCTGGTGCCCAGATCAAGGGCATGTTTTATTTTTTAATACGCTTATATTCAGAAAAAATATTTTTTCTTCTGTGGTACCTTTCTGGTAATCCTATAAATATTGGCCGTTTGAACGCTACAAATTACATGTAAATGTATCAAATTTTATTGAAATGAATGATAATATTAGATGGATAATGTAGTATTCATTAATATAAATACTACCTCATTTATTGTGGGTAAATTCATATACAAAATATAATCCTGAATGATTTGGAACTCCTCTACAACAATGTTCTTATCACATTTTGAATTTAATTCTATTCTATCATCCCTATAGCTACAGGACTATTATATACAGAAATGCAAGGTGTCGGAACTTGAACCTATGTAAATTATCTTGTCGTTAGTCGGGATTAAGCGTTAAGTGATCTTCGATCTAAAAAATCGTTATCTTATCAAACCATGATGTATAAATAAATATTGAAACTTAATTAATGCATTATTAGCACTTTCAAATACCCAAAGAAAAAGACAATTTAATATACTCCCTTCAAAGGCTTTGTGCGTATTACTTAAAGTACAATCAAATAACTGGAATGGATTCATGTACTATGCATATTCCATTGGTTGTAAAATTAGTGTATAAATTAAAGCAATAAAAAAAGAAGTATGTTAAGAATTAAGTTTATTTGTGTGTTAACTCTAAGTGTCATAATCTTTGCATGTAATAGCGATGATGATACTGTATTACCGGATTCAAATTCACCATTCAATGTCGAACATTCTAGGAAGTTAGCAATGTTCTGGAGTGATGCATTAGAATCAGCATCAATAAATTTTCAGGACGGGGGTAACCCTGTTCAGTATCCTGGAGGTACAATCTGGACTTTTGGTGATACATTTTTAAAGGATGGTTTTCGCACTAATAGCGTTTTTCATATAGAAGATATGAATAATATGGAGTACCTGATAGATTCTTTGGGTACTGCTGAAGTTATGATTCCATTGAAAGCTCCAGAAAACCTGGAAGAACATCGTATTTGGCCAGCAGGAGGTATATACCTAAATCAAAAAATGTATGTTTTTTATGAGCTTATCTACTTAAATGAAGAAAATGTAGACAAAAATAGCGTAAAAAATATTGGATTGGTAAAATCAAAAGATTCATGGAAAAAATGGGAAAGGGTAGATAATGAAGTCAAATTCCCATTCAACACACCACCTCATTCTATTATTGAAAAAGATAATTTTCTGTATTTATACTTTGTAGAAAAAAGGAGTGGACTTGATAGTAATATTGATATATACAGGGTTCCATCAATAGATATTGAAAATCCATTAAAATATGAGAAAATTGCTGAGTCTATTGTCACTAATGTATATGGTCAGGTTACTGTCGCTTGGAATACTTATTTGGATAAGTTCATTATGTGTCATATTGGAGACTTATTTGATGACCCTAGGTCAATTTATATAAGAACAGCTGATTCTCCAACTGGACCTTTTTCAGATCCTGTGAAAATATATACTGAACCAGGAGGTCTTGGGGATAATTTTTCAGGGATGTTTTATTGTCCTTACCTTCATCCTGAGCTATTTATAAATGAAGGTGAAACTATATTTGTGACTTTTTGCGTTAATGAAGGAAATACATTTAGCAATCCTTATCTTATTGAAGTAAAAATCAATGATCCAACCCAATAACACTATTAGGATAAAACCGGATGTGTTCAGACCTTACTCAAAATCTAAAGATTTTGAGCAGTTTTGTCAAAATATTGGAGTTACTTAAATAAGCTTTATTAAAATGAGAATGAATTATGAAAAATTAACTTTCTTCATTTTAAAAAACTTTTACTAGCTACTAAATTAATTCTCGTAATCTTATTCAATCCTTATATTAGTTAGCACTTATTATTTAAGTGTTAACTTTTTCTTATATAGGATTGTAATAACCGCTGTCTCGGGAAGTTCAGTAGTATGTCGTAAGAGAAATTTGTGTCATATGTTCATTTTGTAAGACAATAAACTGTGCTGGTATAGAGGAAGTCATGATGTTGTTATTTAGGAATATAGCAACATTTATACTAAAAAGTCAATACGGGAATCGTACTTAATAAATTATTGTCAAAATCTGTCTTTTATAAAAGTTAAAGACATATATTTGTTTCAAAAACTTGCTAGAATATTGATTAGTGATAAAACAAACAGAGAACTTCTTGAACTTATAAAAAGCGATAATGAGATTGCTTTTTATCACATTTATGAACGTTATTGTAAAAGATTATACGGGTTTGTGTTAAGGTATGTTAAACATGAAGTGGATGCTAATGAAATTGTTCAAGAAGTATTTGTAAAGATATGGGAATCAAGAGGAAAAATTGATTTATATTCTTCATTTGATTCTTATATTTTTACTATAACATATAACCACACAATAAGTCTTTTGCGAAAAAGGTTAAGTGAAAAAAAATATTTAGAATATTTAAAATCAATTCAAGTAGAGAATAGTGCAAATCTAATGGATGAGGTTCAATACAATGAACTTAAAGAACAAGTTACACAGTTATTGAATTCATTAACACCTCGTCAAAAAGAGATTTATACACTTAGTCGAGAAGAAGGATTATCGCATGCAGAAATTGCAAAAAAACTAAATATAAGTGTAAATACTGTAAAGAAACACATGACAAATACACTTTCTTTTTTAAAAAAGAACATTGATAATGGGTTGTTGATCAATCTTTTATTTGTCTACTTATTTATTTCTTAAAAAAAAGTTTTTCCACTACTCCTTATGACAATGTTATGCGTATAACTAAATGTAACATTTATTCGAAGTCTTGCATATGTTATCGTTTAGTTAGAAAGGAAATATACTTCCCTGTAATGCAGGGAAGTATTTAACCAAAACTGATGAATAAAGAACTTTTAAGAAAATATTTAAATAACACTTGTAGTGAAGAAGAATTGGACAAGGTTATAAGATGGATAAAAAATGATATACATCTGGAATCAGAAAAAAAAATTGTAGTTGATGATTGGGAAGCTTATAACGAAGAACAAAATTTAATTGAAGATGGGAAATTTATCAAGATGTTTGACGAAATTCAAAAGAGACTTAAGAATTCAGATTTTGCACAAAAGCAAGAAAAAAATAAGGTAATTTCCTTAGGTTCTACATTGTCATGGGTAACAAAAGTAGCAGCAGTACTTTTATTACCAATTTTGGCGATTTTAATATATACTAAATCAGAATATAATTCTTTCGTAGAAATGAATCAAATACTTCTGAAGGATTCTTTAGAGGTATATTCTCCTGTAGGTTCAATTACCGTTGTCGAGTTATCCGATGGAACAAAAGTGCATTTAAATCATGGTAGTACACTTAAATATCCACAACAATTTGCAGAAAGCTCACGGGAAGTAACTTTAAAAGGGGAAGGATTTTTTGAGGTGGTTCACAATCCCCAAAAACCATTCGTTGTAAATGCTGAAAGATTAAGAGTAAAAGCTTTAGGAACTACTTTTAATGTTCTGGCATATAGCGGGATGAGTGGCATCGAGACAACTCTGGTGAATGGGAAAGTCCAATTAGAGAAAATTATTGACGGTCATCAAGTTTCTACAATTGCAACAATGAAACCAAGTCAAAGATTAGTCTATAATAGAACTACAGGCAAAGTTACTAGTATGCAAGGTGATATTAAAAAATATATTGCCTGGAAGGATGGTTTTTTAATATTTGAAGAAACTCCTATTGTTGATGTTGTAAATAAACTGAGTAGAAGTTACAATGTTGAATTCCATCTGGATAGTATGGTAGAGCAATATACGTATACTGTAACGTTGGAGAATGAACCCTTGTCTCAGATTTTAGATTTAATGACGATTGCAACACCTATACGCTATAATATTCTTCCACGAACAAAAAATGAGGATGGTTCTTATTCAAAACAAAGAATAATAATATCTCATAAATAAAGATTGTAACCTATTAAAAATGATGCCTATGAATTAATAACACTTAAAAAACAACAGGGGAATGCGCCTACATTCCCCTGAAGAATTAAGATTTTAATCCTGTCAAATCATAACAGGAAAATTAAAAAACTAATCAATGCAAAAGTATGAAAAAAAATTATGATTGCCCTGGAAGTTTTTTTTCTGGGTGGAAAAAACTGTTAAAGATTATGAAACTAATCAGTCTACTACTTTTTATTTCTGTTGGCTCAATCTTTGCGGGTAATAGTTATTCGCAATCAAAAATGATTAACCTAAACTTGACAGAAGTTACAGTAAAGGATGTAATAGCTGAAATAGAAGATCAAAGCGAATTTTGTTTCATGTATAGCGGTAAGATTATAGATCTGGATCGTAAAATATCATTAAGTATTAAGGATCTGAAGATATATGATGTTTTAGATCAGTTATTTACTGGAACAGATGTGAAATACGTTGTAAAAGACAGGTTCATAGTTTTAACTTCTGAAGATACAATTGATGAATTAATTGTTGCAGATAATCAACAGCGCATCATTTCTGGGACAGTCAGGGATGATAGTGGAGAACCTCTTCCTGGTGTAACAATTGTTGTGAAAGGAACAACAAAAGGTACAATTACAGATATTGACGGAAATTACTTGATAGCTGATGTTGGTGATGATAACACATTGGTATTTTCATTTATTGGGATGCTAACACAGGAAATTATCATTGGTAATCAAACAAATATTAATGTAACCATGCTAATCGATGCAATTGGTATTGAGGAGGTAGTTGCTATCGGTTATGGTACTTTATCCAGGTCAGAACTTACTGCAGCTGTTGGTTCTGTAGCAAGCGAAGAAATGGTTGAGAGAACAACAGCCTTCAATATTATGGAAAGTATGGCGGGTAAGGTGGCTGGTGTACGAAATGTTTCTTTCTCCGGTAAGCCTGGCGGTGGATCTACTTTAAGAATTAGAGGTATGGGATCTATTAATGCTGGAGCCGATCCTATTTACGTATTGGATGGAGTAGTCGGGATTGACCCCAGGATGATTAATTCTGCAAACGTTGAATCTATAGATATTTTGAAAGATGCCGCAGCAACTGCGATGTATGGTGCAAAAGGTTCTAATGGAGTAGTTCTTATTACGACTAAAAGTGGAAAAGGGGATAAAGGAACTTTGAGTTACAATGGAAAAGTTGGTGTGGGATTTCTTAATCGTAAAATTGATGTCCTTAATGCCAACGAATATATGGACGTACAAAAACGAGCATATGCATATAGTGGTAAGATAATGCCACACTTAGAGAATCCAATGGAAAATCTTTTTTACTATGAGAAAGACGCATTGGGAAATTACACGAGAGATAATCACGGAAATTTAATTGCATCGCCAAAATATGATACTGACTGGCAAGAAGCACTCACTCAAAATGCGATTACAAATGACCACAACATCTCATTTTCTTCAGGAAATGACAATACATCAATGTTTGCGAGTATTGGGTATCAAGATTTTGAGGGATTGGTAAAATATACTTATTCGAAGAGATTATCCGGAACTATAAACGTTAGAAGCGATATTAACCGCTGGCTAAATGTACAAGCTATTGTCACCTCTAGTTCCTCGAAACGAAATGAAATGGAAGGTGGTTTCGGACAAGGTCCAGTGAGGAACATGATTGAAATGCCACCAATTGTGCCTGTTGAATATGAAGATGGAACCCTTGGAAGAAAAAATGATTATCCTCTTGGAGAACCAGGTGAAAATCCAATTCTTTTGTTACAAGAGCAAAAAAAAATATGGGATGAGAATTTTACGGTGTTCAATTTAATCTCAACATTTAAACTACATAAGAATCTAACACTTACTGTTAAGGGCGATTATCAGACCATTAATCAAAGAAACATTAATTATGCAAAAGCAGGACTGTTGGATGTAAGTGAAATAAATAATGGATATGCTGACATTCTAAATGTAGTAGGGAAGAAATGGTCAAATGAGGACTACTTATCGTATGATAACTCTTTCTTTGATAATAAATTGAAATCTTCTTATGTGTTGGGTGCTAGTTGGTATTATGAGCGTTTTGAATCAAATTCAGCTGGTTCAGAGAATTATTTTGATGATTATTTTGAATATCATAATCTTGCAGCAGGAACTACTTATCATCAACCAACTTCCAGTATGTCCCAAAATACGATGAATTCTTATTATTTTAGGATGAATCAAAGCTTTAATGATAGGTATCTTCTTGGAGCAACATTAAGATTAGATGGAGCTTCAAATTTTGGTGACAACAATAAATATGGCTTTTTCCCTTCAGCATCATTAGCGTGGCGAATCTCTGAAGAGAATTTTTTTCAATCCGCAAAGAATGTAATGAATAACCTTAAGCTAAGATTAAGTTATGGTTCTGTAGGTAACGCCGCTATACCAAACTACAGAACAATTTCCTCTTATCAAAACGGTTCTGTAGTTTTTAATAATACCCTAAAACCATATGTTGTTCTGGGCAATTTAGGAAATGAAGACCTAAAGTGGGAGACATCAACACAATTTAATATTGGAACGGATATAGCCCTTTGGGATAATCGTCTTGAAATAATAATGGATTATTATAATAAATCGACTCATGATTTATTGTTTATGAAACAAGTGCCATACACGACAGGATATTCTAATACGTGGACCAACCTGGGAGAAATTGTAAATGAAGGATTTGAGTTTACCATGTCTTCACGTAATATAGATTATAGCAATTTTAAATGGAAGACTAATTTCATTTTCTCAACAAATAAGCTCAAAGTGGTTGACATTGGAGGAGAAACAATAGATACCGGGAATGAAACAATTGCAAAAGAAGGAGAAGAGTGGGCTTCACACTTTGTTCTAAATAGAATTGGTACTTGGGGGCTGGATGAAATTGACAAAGCTGCGATTTATGGGAAAAAACCTGGTGATCTAAAATTTGAAGATGTTGATGGTAATGGGATACTTAATGACGATGATCGGAAAATAATGGGCAATGGTTTACCCAAAGGAGACATGACCTTAGTTAATACCTTTAGTTACAAAGGTCTTTCTTTAATGATAGACTTAAATTATAACTATGGAGCAAAAATTCTGGGAGTTACATCTACGATGATGGAAAACAGGCAGATTTATGGTAATTCAAGAACCTCTGTGCTTGACGCTTGGACTCCTGAAAATCAAAATACAATGATTGCTGCCATTCGTCTTCCTTCTGATGTGTATTTTGGTGAAAATGAAAAAGATTCTCGCATGATATATAATGGCGATTTCTTAAGAATAAGAAATATTGCAATTTCCTATGAATTTAATTCAAGATTATTAAAAAAGACTAAAGCAATTAAGAGTTTAAATTTAGGCGTAAATATTGAAAATGCGCATGTGTTTAGTTCTTTCCCTGGTTTCGATCCAGAGCTAGGGATGTTCTCAGCTGATACAGGTCAGGGAATTGAGTTCTATTCGTATCCCAGGCCAACAACAATCTCCTGTAATATTAAGATTACATTTTAATGAGTAAAGAGTTATGAAAAAATATATTTTTAAGTTAACATGTTTCATGTCGTTAATTATACTAATTACTTCATGTGATTCCTTTCTTGAAGAAGAACCAAAATCATTTCTTTCACCCGATTTCTATTTTGAATCTGAAGCTCAAATTAATGCAGCAGTAAACGGAATTTATACTTTCTTGGATAATAGGTTCGAGGGTGTAATTGGACCTGGCACGCAAACATACTTATTTTTGGAATATCTACACGGATATGCCGAAAGACCATATTCATCAAGTAATATAGATCTTAACCAAGCTATTAACTTGAATATCCAGGAAGAAAATACTTATGTTGAAAAAATCTGGGAAACCAGTTATAAGGCGATTAATAATTGCAATAGTGTTATTGAAAATATTGCCGAGGTTAATTCAGATATAATTGACGAATCGAACAAAAATAACTTATGGGGTGAAGTATATTTTCTTCGCGCTTTTCATTATTTTGATTTAGTTCGGTTATATGGGGAAGTTCCTTTAATTCTCGCAAGTACCAAAGATGCAAATAATAACGAAATTGAATTATCAACGATTGAAAACATTTATTTACAAATTGAAAAAGACTTGTTAGCGGCAGATTCTTTAATGCAAAATAATACATGGAGCAGTATCGAAGGAAGGGTTGCGAAAGGTGCTGTTAAAACGTTACTTGCAAAAGTATATTTAACAATGGCAGGTTACCCATTACAAAAAAGTATTGAGTACTATGAAAAAGCATATGAACAGGCACAGGCAGTGGCTTATAGTGGAAATTTTTATCTTTTCAATAATTACTCTGACCTAAGAAATCCTGCAAATGATAATTCAGGAGAATTTATTTTTATGATCCAACGTGATGTCCAGTATGGTAGATCTCCGGTTCATTTTAATTTATTACCATATCCAGAACCAATACAACCAATATCTGTTGCTGGTTCCAACGGAGGTGCTCTTGCTCCAGCTTTACCTTTTTATGATTCATATATACCAGGGGATAAAAGGACAGAAGAAAAAGGATTTTTTTACACTAAACATGAGTCACTAGATGATCCAAATGTTATAGTTGACTTTGAACGACCATTCATTTACAAACATTGGGATAATAATGGAGCGGAATCAGGGACATCGGGAAGTAATTATCCTCTATTGACCTTTGCGGATGTGTTGTTGACCTTTGCAGAAGCAAAGATTCAGATGGATGGTGGAACCACTACTGATATGGCAGCTATTTCTGCATATTTTTGGGTTAGGAGTAGAGCAAATCCTGGTGAGACTAAACCGAATTCTTTAATTATTGACGATGTCTTAAAGGAGCGTTTTTGGGAGATGTGTTATGAAGGCCAAACATGGTATGACATGCTCAGAACTAAAAAAGCACTCAATGTTACCACAGGAAATATCGTTGATCTAATTGGATATAACGCACCTGGCCATCCTGAAGGATTTGTATTTGAAGAGAATGACCTTCTGTTTCCATATCCATTAAGAGAAAAACGATTAAATCCAAATTTAACCAGGGATTAGAATTCTAAGGTTTATACAGGATAATTCTTCCAATTAGTATGTGGATTTCACACGTTTATATGAGGTATTAAATTCTTAGGATGATGGAAAAAGCAAAAGGAAAAATATTGATTTGTTGTTTTATTGTAATATCCATACTGTCATCATGTATTAGAGATGATGATGGTCAAAAGCTGAATCCTAATCTTTTTAATGAAGATTATTCAAATGGTGCATTTTTAAAGGTGGAACATTCATCTAATGCCGATACTATTTTTCTTTCATGGGAAATAGAAGAGACCATTGAGTTTGATTATTATAAAGTTTACGTCCTCGAGGATAGTCTTATAATAAATAACATTGAAAAAAATAAATGCTTTTTTACGAACTTGCCTTATAATGAATTATTTCCAGTTTCTATTGCTCTTCTAAAAAACAATCAGATAATATCACAAATAACTACGAATGTAGAGATTAATGGATTAGATGAAGTTTTTGCAAGGAGGCTAATCCCAGATAATGGAAGTGTTACTGGTGGTGATGGAACATATTCAATTGAGTTGCCGGATGGGAGATCAATATTTTTAATGGGGGATTCATTTATTGGGCCAGTTACAAATGGAGCGCGTTCTATGAAAGATCATATGTATAGGAATACGTATATTCTGTATGACGATCCATTTGTAAGTGCGATCTACGGTACTAATGGGGAAAAATCGTCTGCAGCTGTGCCGCCGGGTGTGACTGATGAGCATATAGAATGGTATTGGCCGGGACATGGTTTTGTAAATTCTAACAAGTTGTTTGTCTTTCAAACAAAAATGTTTCAAAAAGAAACAGGAATGTGGGGGTTTTGTTATAAGACAACTGACATTTTGGAATATAATTTACCCGGACTGGAGTTGTACCAAACAGTTAACATACCATTTAAAGGATCTTCAAACATTCATTTTGGGATGGCGGTATTAAAGAACAATAATTATATTTATATATATGCTCAGAAAGATGTAGATAATGGGTTAATTCCTGTATCGGATGCTTTGGTAGCAAGGACCACCATCGAAAAATTATATGAGAGTTGGGAATATTTTGATGGTTTGAACTGGAGTCCTGAATCAACGGATGCTGTTAAGATGTCCGGGCTCTCGGCTGTGGCAATTTCTTCACAATTTAATGTTTTTAAGTTGAAGGATAAATTTGTCCTTTTAACACAAGATAAACAATTTAAATCTGGGAAGATTTTCACCTTTATTGCAGATAATCCTGAAGGACCATGGTATAATAAGCAGTTGATATATACAACTCTAGAGCAGAATCACCCTAAACAATTTACATATAATGCAATGGCGCATCCTCAGTTTACTAAAAATGGGATGATATTAATAAGTTACAATGTCAATACTGAAGATTGGGAGCAATTACATGACGATGTTTCGACTTATAGGCCAAGATTTTTTTGGATAGGTACAGATAAGATACTTGGTCGATGAGTTTGACACATATAGAACTTACATTTAAAATAATTACAGAAACAAAAATTATGAAAAATTATAAATTATATATTTTAATTAGTCTATTGGTATGTTCACTACTGGGTTGTGAAGAAGTATCAAACGAAATGACTTCAGATTTTCCTCAAAATTACGAAACAACCTATGGAATAAGACAGGTGCTACAGTATGACCCATTAAACATAAATGGAATTGATGTAGCTGACAAATTTGATTTTTTTGAAACCGTAAGGTTTAATTTACAATTTACTGAGGGAAAAATGAGCAAACTAACCTATTATGGAAATGAAGTGCCTTTCCCTCCTCTTAATATAGGTAATGATGAGGTACTTGAAATAGATATTGAGCTAAACTATGATGTTATTCCCAATGAGTTACGAATTAAGGATACTGAGATGGTCTTATTCTATTATGTCAATGGTGAATTTATTTTACCTTTTAATTTAGATTGTAGCTCAATAAACTATAAGTGTACGTTCGTGAATATTAATTAAAACTAAAAGATGTATAAAATGAAATATTTAGGAATAAATAAAAAATGGATTGTTATTTTGATCCTACCTTTTCTACTTGTAATGTGTATGACAATCGAGAAAATCTCTCATCCTGACAATCCTCAAGTCAATAGTAAAATTGAAATAGGTGTGGATATAAAGCTGGAATCAGATACTGAAGATTATACGGAATTGGTCTTTGGGGTATTAGCTCCAAAGAGTTGGAATGTTGCTGATAATGCAGGGTTAACATTTACTTCAGATGGATATTCAGGAGGTGATGTCACAGAAGAAGAAATGATATTGATGACTGATTCTGATAAAGAACCAACCACCTTGCTAAATTGGTCCCAAGCGTTTCAAAGTGATCCAGAGATTGGTTTTATGGGAAATGTTGGTCCGGTAGAATGGGTAGTTTTTCGTTCTCAAACAAAATTTAATATTGTAGATGATGACGTCGTTAAAGCAAAGATTAGAATTAAACTGCGAACAGGAAGTGAGAATATAAAACTTAATATGGGATACGTGTTTTGTGGGAAAAACAATGGTTTAGCTGATGATTATTATGATCCCAATGCTAAGTCAAAAGTTATAACTGTATTAGGGGGGACAAATGAATTGATCGATTATACTTCTGTTAGTTTAGTTTCAACGACTCCAGGAAGCTTTGCATGGGGAGATATAGTCGCTATTAATTTTGAAACTAAATCAGGGAAAGTTGAAACACCATTACATGATGTTGAAAGAGTTTACCTTTATGGCAAGGTAGTGTATTACTCCGGAAAATTAGACTCATCAGTTGTGGATATAATAAATGATAAAACGTTGATGGGGAAAGTCGGTGAAACAACCTGGCAAAAGTACATTTACGCCAAAGATTTTTTTCAATTACCAGAAGATGCTGTTATAGAACAAGCATTTTTCCATTTCACTAATGAAGATAAAAGTGTAATCGTGAAATCACCAACAGGTCAAGACTTTTTTTTGAAGGAGACTTGTGAATAGGAAACGCTAGGAAGTAATTTTTTAAATAACTACAGCCTATCGGTATAATAATGAAATTCTTTTTTCTAGATCTTAGAGACTGTTTTGAATTTATTCATTTATTCTATTATTCGTCTTTCCTGCCTACCGCAGGCAGGTTCACTTATACTGCTGCAAAATTTCCTTATCCCGATCTATCGGGACGCTCAATTTTGCCTTCCCGGTTAAACCGGGACAAGTCGTCTAAGCAAAAAATTCTTCATAATATTTCTAAAAAATAAAATCAAAACAGTCTCTTAATAGTGAAACCTAATAATATAACATGATGGTTTTCATTCGAATTGCCTATTTAAAATGGCAACTATATTGTTCATATATCAATTCACTAATAAAGTTGTAAATAATATGTCTACACGAAAATTTAATCGGAATCTGTCGATAAGCATATTAATTTTGGTTTTACTAATCATTAAGATTAACATGTATGGTCAGACAGCTTGGTTCGCGGATGGCTATCATGGAGGAGTTTATGGTCATTATCCAGATTGGCAAGCTAAATTTATGTATGAGAATCTAAAAAAAAATCCTGATTGGAATATTAACCTGGAAATTGAACCTGAAACTTGGGATACTGTAAGTCTGAATGATGAAGACAATTTTAGAACTTTTCAAGATTTCTTTGAGAAAGAAGGGCGATTTGGAAGAATTGAGTTTGTTAATCCAACCTATGGTCAACCTTTTTGCTACAATATTAGCGGAGAAAGTATAATTAGACATTTCTATTTCGGAATTGATAAAATCTTAGAATACTTTCCAAAAGCTAGTTTTACTTCGTATTCATCTGAAGAACCCTGTTTTACTAGTTCATTGCCTCAAATACTTAAAGGATTTGGCTATAAATATGCTGTTCTAAAGAATCCAAATACTTGCTGGGGAGGCTATACTACTAATTTTGGTAAAGACCTGGTGAATTGGATTGGACCTGATGGAACCACTTTAATTACTGTTCCCAGGTATGGGTGTGAAGATTTATCCAATGAATCTACCTGGCAAACAAATTCATGGACAAACTCTAATGAGTTTATAAAGTTATGTTTTGAAAATGGAATTAAATATCCCGTAGGCATGTGTTTCCAGGATGCAGGTTGGGACGGTGGACCTTGGTTTAATGAATATCAGCCATCTAATTATATTGCATGGACGGATTATTTTGAGTTAGTAAAAAATAAAGTAAACCCCCAGGATTGGCATTTCTCACAAGAGGACATAAAGCCAGGTTTGGTGTGGGGGGCTCAAGTACTTCAGGAGGTTGCAAAAGACGTGAGGGAAAGTGAGAATAATTTAATTCTAGCAGAAAAAATAACCACATTCGATTGTCTCTTAAATAGGAAAGAATGGCCTAAAAAACTGTTAAATGAAGCTTGGCGTAATCTATTGCTTTCACAACACCATGATTGTTGGATTATTCCTTTTTATGGAGCTGATGGGATTTCATGGGCTGATAAAGCAAAGAATTGGACGAATTCTACAGACAGTATCGCAAAAATTTCCATTGATAGCTTTTTAAAAGGAGAAGGGAAAAATCAAAATAGTATAAAAGTGTGCAATACATTGGGGAGCCATCGTACTGAAAATGTTACGGTGTTACTAAATGATTTCGATCCGAATTTTGACTATTCAGTTTATAATTGTGAAGGGGAAGAGGTTTCTACTCAGCTTGGGAAAAATAGTCAAGGGGAAATGGAATTACATTTTATTGCTAAGGTTCCCCCAATGGGGTATACTACATTCTCACTGAATAGAAATAAACATCGATTATCAAGTTATCCCATCTCTAAAAGGATTGACAAACCAATTGTCATAAATACGGATTATTACTCAGTAACTATAAATCCCCGGAAAGGAGGCACAATTACCAGGTTATTTGATAAACAAAATCAAAGAGAATTAGTAGATGATAACAAAGAGTTAAATAATCTGGTTGGATATTTTTATAATGAAGATCGTTTTATTAAAGGCTCCGATAGACCAGCAAAGGTTGATGTTCATGAAGGAGAAATATTTACTAAAATTAGAATAGAAAATAAACTGGGAGGGAATGATTATCTTCAATGGATTACATTTTATAAAAATAACCATTTAATTGATTTTGAACTTGAGATTATTTGGAATACTCAACCAGGTATAGGAGCATACGACCAGAATGATAATTATAATGCTAAAGATAGAAATAAAGCTTTCTATAACGAGCATTATAAATTACACGTCCAATTTCCATTTAAAAAATTGGGAAAGAAAATATTCAAGAATGCCCCATTTGATGTTTGTGAAAGTCAATTGAATAATACTTTGTTTTCCAGCTGGGATTCTCTAAAACATAATGTAATACTTAATTGGGTTGATGTTGAGAACTCTGACATGAATTATGGTGTAGCACTATTTTCCGATCATACTACAAGCTATTTGAACACAAAGGAATTGCCCTTGGGATTAACAGTTCAATATGCAGGCAAAGGATTATGGGGCCATTATTATGATGTGAAGGGAGTTACAAATATTAGGTACGCAGTTTTACCTCATATGAATAATTGGGAAAATGCTTGTGTCGAATTTATAAGTAATGCCTGGAATGAGAGATTAGTTGGAGGTTTTATTGATTCAATCCCAAAGGAAAAGAGTTATTCATTATTTGAGAATAGCGATAAAAATCTACATGTAACGTCATTATTTCTAGAGGACAAGGATATGATTGTACGTGTTTATAATACATCCTCAAACAAAATTAAAAAAGAGATTAAATGGAATTTAAAGGTGGATAGTATTGATTCAGTTAATCTTGATGGTTCCTTTCTATCAAAACTAGAATACAAGATTAATGATAAGGAGCAAATAATATTGCCTATTTCAATTCCTCAATTTGGTTTTCAAACGATAAAACTTAAAAATGCCAGAACGAGATAATATGAAATATAAATTGATAAGCTTTGCAATTGGAGTATCAATAATTTTAATTGCATGCCAAAATAAAGAACTGGGCCCTACAACCGATTCTGATTTGACATTAAACGTAAATCCATTTATTGGAGCTACAAATAATCCACATGCCGCCGATGCTAACCATGGTTTAGGAAAGACTTTCCCTGGTGCTACTACTCCATTTGGCATGGTTCAAACCAGCCCTAATACAATTACAGGAGGAGATAACGGTTCAGGATATAGTTACGAGCATAATTCAATTGAAGGATTTGCTTTGACTCAAATGAGTGGTATAGGATGGAATGGAGATTTAGGAAACTTCCTAGTTATGCCTACAAACGGGACATTGACAACTTATGCTGGTAAAATTGATAATCCAAATGAAGGTTATCGCTCAAAATATTCCAAAGAATCAGAGAAGGCTACAGCAGGATATTATAGTGTCATTTTAGATAAGTATAATATTAAAGCTGAAATGACAGCAACAATTCATTGCGGAATGTTTCAATTTACATATCCCAAAAATGATACGTCCAGGATACAAATAGATTTAGCGAGAAGAGTTGGAGGAACTTCGACTGAACAATTTATAGAAGTATTGGATAATCAAACCATTTCAGGTTGGATGAAATGTCCTCCGGAAGGAGGTGGTTGGGGTAATGGTTTAGGTAAGTCTGACTATACAGTGTATTTCTATGCACAATTTAGTAAACCGTTCCATGACTATGGTATCTGGAGTGCTGATATTCCCAATGAGTGGACGCGTAAGCTAGAGGATGTAACCTCAGAACGATATCAAAAAGTGATTGCTAATTCGGAGATCCAAATGAATATTAAGAGGACAAAGGGAAAACATTTAGGTTTCTTTGCAGAATTTAAGACCGAAGAACAAGAAAAGGTTCTCTTAAGAACGGGAATTTCGTTCATAACTGCGGAAGGTGCTAAGCAAAATTTAGAAAAGGAAATTACGAGTTGGAATTTTGATAAAGTGTACTTGGAGTCTAAGAAAGAATGGAACAAAGCTCTGAAGAGTATTACTGTTAAGGGAGGAACTCCAGATGAAAGAACAATATTTTATACTGCATTATATCATACCATGATTGACCCAAGGACTTTTGAGGATGTAAATGGCAATTATCTTGGTGGTGATAATAAAGTTCACAATTACGATCATTTCACAAAGCGCACCATTTTTAGTGGATGGGATGTTTTTCGAAGTCAATTTCCTCTTCAAACTATAATTAATCCCAAGCTAGTTAACGATATGTTAAACTCATTGATTACGCTGGCTGAGGAAAGTGGAAATAATTATTTTGAAAGATGGGAACTTCTTAATGCCTATAGTGCTTGTATGATTGGCAATCCTGCAATTTCAGTCTTATTAGATGCTTATGTCAAAGGAATCAGAGATTATGATGTGACGAAAGCTTATGAAATAGCAATAAATACATGTGAAAGAAGTGGAAATGAGAAATTAGGGTTTAATGTATATTGTGATGATCCCAATTCAGGTAGTGCTGGATATGCAACTCAGGAATTTTCCATTTCTAATACTTTGGAATTAAGCTATACAGAGTGGTGTATGTCACAACTGGCGAAATCATTTAATAAAGATGATGATTATAAAAAATACCAAATACTCTCTCAAAGTTATCGTAACGTTTTTGACCCGGAGGTTGGTTGGTTTCGGGCAAAGAATGAAGATGGAACCTGGAAAGATTGGCCAGAAAGAGGGAGATTGCAAGAGTGGCATGGAACTGTTGAGTCTAATCCTTATCAGCAAGGTTGGTTTGTGCCACATGACATAGACGGAATGGTTGAAATCATGGGGGGAAAAGAAAAAGTGATTGCTGATTTAATAAATTTCTTTGAAAAATCACCCAAAGATATGTTATGGAATGAATATTATAATCATGCTAATGAACCGGTACATCATGTTCCTTTTCTTTTTAACAGATTAGGAGTGCCTTGGTTGACTCAAAAGTGGAGTCGTTTTATTTGTGAGAATGCTTATAAAAATAGTGTTCAGGGATTGATTGGAAATGAAGATGTTGGGCAAATGTCAGCTTGGTATGTATTATCTTCTATCGGATTACATCAGGTTTGTCCCGGGGATCCACGATTCGAGATTACGAGTCCGGTATTCGATGAAGTGACTATTAATACAGAACAATTTGGTATTGAAGATAAGCCATTTAAAATCTACGCGTTAAACAACTCAAAAGAAAATATTTATATCCAGAATGCTAGTTTAAATGGGAAGCCCCTTAATCGATGCTTTATTAATTATGATGAAATAGTATCAGGCGGTGAATTAGAATTAATTATGGGGCCCACCAGAAATACTTTGTGGGGATTAGCAAATTAGAAAAAGTGAGTGTAAATAAAAATTATCAGCATGAAGAAAATTAAAAGTAAAGGAATGAGAAATTTGATCATAATTATCGCATTGGTTCATGTTCTATGTAGTTGTAGCTCCTTTAAAAGTAAGAATACTACGAACACTGATATTGAAGTAGTATATGCAAAGGAATTTCCCATGATATGGAAAAGTGCAATGGAATCGGCTTCAATAAATTTTCAAGATGGGGGCAATCCTATTCAATACCCTAATGGTACAATCTGGACTTTTGGAGATACTTTTTTAAAGGATGGATTTCGTACTAATACATTATTAAATATCGGTAAAAAGGGTAGTATAAAATACCTCACAGATTCTACAGGTGTAGCCAAGATTATGATACCATTGCAAGCGCCTGAAAATTTGGATGAGCATAGAATATGGCCAGCAAGTGGTATTTATGTTAATGAACATTTATATGTATTTTATGAGTTGGTATTTTTAGATGATAAGAAGTTAGATAGGGATTCCGTTAAAAATATAGGATTGGTGAGATCTACAAACTCGTGGCAAGAATGGGATCGAGTAGAAATTGAGAACAAATTCCCGTTTTCTTCACCACCCCATTCAATTATCCATGACGAAAAAAATGGAAGTTTATATCTTTATTTTGTTGACAGAGGCATTGGCTTGGATAGCAATGTTAACATTTTTCGGGTTAATGCAGAAGACATTGAAGATCCAACAAAATATGTTATGGTGGGTGAGTCGATTATTAAGGATGTTTATGGTCAGGTTTCCGTTGTTTGGAATGAATATTTACAAAAATATTTAATGTGCCATATTGGAAACTTATTTAGTGATGCAAGATCAGTTTATGTCAGAACTTCAGATTCTCCTTTAGGGCCATTCTCTGAACCAGTGCTTATTTATAATAAACCCGGAGAGATTGGAGAAGGATTTAAGGGAATGTTCTATTGCCCATACTTGCACCCTGAGCTATTTAGAAGTAATGGCCAAATTATCTATTTTACTTACTGTGTTCATGAAGGTGAGACCTTTAGCAATCCTCATCTTATTGAAGTTCAGATAAGTACTAACAATTAAATGCAAATCTTTCTTAACTTAATGCCAAGAGTAATTCTGGAATAGGTGTCATATAATACCGTTCTAATACAATCATTTCAAATATTTCATGTACAATAGATGATTTACCGGAATATGAAAATTATTCGATGAGAGGGAGAACTTATAGGTATATGGAAAAAGGACCTCTGTTTCCATTTAGTTTTGGTTTGAGTTATACTGAACATGAATATCAGGCTCTTGACTATAAAATCTTAGGTGATACTATAATTACTGAAGTTAAGATTACGAATGTTGGAAATTTTGATGCAGATGAAGTTGTTCAACTTTACATTTCTTCTCCTCTTGCTGGAAAAGGTTATCCTTTGCATCAACTAAGTTCCTTTAAAAGGGTAAAATTAAAAAGTGGAGAAACAAGTATAGTAGGGTTAAAATTGACCAAAGGAAATTTTATGCGTATTCCTGCCAATTCGGACACTCAGTCCCGCGCAAAACGGACACCTAGTCCTGCTGAAAACGGACAGTTTTCCTATCGCTCATTTTCACACAT
>JANQII010000271.1 GCA_028282195.1 Prolixibacteraceae bacterium | reverse complement strand
TTTCAATTAACAGATCCTCTGTTGGTTCATCCGGCAGCTGCCGGACTATGCGCAGATTTTTTGTCTTGTCAAAAACCAAAATAACTTCAACTTAACCGTCATTTCAGACATGACACAACACTAGTCTTGTTTTTTAATACTATCAGCCTTAAAAGGAGCCTTTATATTTATGATCCTTTCACCCTGGACCTTATTTAAAACAATTGCAGGAGGATGATTGATATTTGTAACATCAAGCTTATTGATGCTTAAGCCGGTTACCCGATCGAAAATAAATGCAGGCCTGTAGTCCGGTTCCACGTAGCTTATATTCATATTTTTGAATTGTATCCCTTCAACATTTCTAACAAAAAAAGCTGAGGCTGGCAATTCACCGAACATATGAAACTCAGGATATTTTTTTTCATTATAGGGCACCTTAAACAATGAATCAATGGGTATATGTGCTATTTGTTTTTTCCCTCCGCCGAAATATTTTACTGATACATTCGTAAAGCTTATATTTTTGATTGGATGACCTGGTAAGCCTGATATTGTTGAAGGATAGGGGTTGTGTGGACCAGGCCTCTCCCCCAGAGGGGGGAAATGAAAATTAGGCTGGTAATGATTTATGTTTTTACCATCTAAATTGACTTCCATACAAATGTTATTTAGGCGAATATTATCAATTTTGCCAACTTCAGCTTTCTGGTTTCTATGACCTATATTGATAAAAAATGAGCCGGAAGTATTTTTTACATCAACATTGGATATTTCGATGTTTTCCATGAAACCACCGTCAACAATCATTAATGCGATCGCAGAACGGTAAGTGTCATATATGTACAGGCTATCGACTTTTATATTCTTAAAGCCGCCGCGGGAAGCTGTCCCCAACTTAAAAGCACTTGAACCTGAACTGACTTTACAATTCTTGATCAGGATATTTTCACATAAACGCGAGCTGTCGTGGGATTTCAAACAAATTCCATCATCTTCACTAATGATATCGCAATCTTCAACAATTACGTTAGTACAGTCAACGAGGTCCAGGCCGTCATTATTCCAATATTTCGTGCACCTGACTTTAATTTTTTTAATTAATAACGAATCACAATTGATATATGTCTGTGTCCACCCTGCCGCATCCCTTAAGGTAATGTCCTGAATATTAACATCAGTACAATTTGTAAATTCTATTAGCTGTGGACGAACAGACTCATCGGGGCGGTTGCGATTATAATTGGATTTATCAATCTGACCACTTCTAAGCTTTTTCATAACATCGTCGACCAAATCCAATGCCTGCCCATTAATTTCACCTTCCCCGGTAATGCGCACGTTTTTGGCATCCAGGGAAAGAATGAGTGCATACCAATGACTACCCTGTTTATAGTGATTAAAATCAGTACTACCCAACAAAATGCCTCCTTTTTCCAATTTCAGTTCAATATTATCTTTCAGGAAGATACTTCCTGTTACAAAATTTCCTTTTGGAACAACGACTGTTCCCCCACCGGATGTTGCCACATGGTCAATAGCGACCTGAATAGACTGTGTATTTAGTGTTCTGGCATCTCCGACTGCGCCAAAATCCTCTATATTTACTGTCTTTATATCTTTTGCAAAGGTCATGGTTGTACAAAAGAGAAAAAACGTAAGTAATGATATCTTCATGACGATAATAATTAAAGAATGATTATTGATTAGAATAAAAAATTTAATACCCGCCACAACTTCTCATAATGGTAAAACTATTGTTGTGGCGGGTTTAGTAAATCCAATTTAATCCCAGCCTGGGTTTTGGGTTAATGATGGGTTTAATTCTATCTCCGTTTTAGGTATAGGCCATAAAAAATATCCAGCGAAAGACTTTCGGGAATCAATTTTAACGATACCTGTAAAATCATATATTATTTCATCCAGAGATCCCAGGTCAAAAGCAGGATCATCTTCATACCACCTTCTAAAATCCTGGTAGAAAACACCTTCTGCTGCTAACTCTATCATCCGTTCTTCTCTGATTAAATCCCTTACTTCAGATTGAGAGCCAACTGGAATATCAGGCATGCCAACCCGATTTCTTACTGCATTTACAGCCATATACAAATTGTCGTCCGGATTACCAGACAAACCAGCATTTGATTCATTTCTTGCCTCTGCATACATTAACAGGACATCTGCATATCGAATTACAGGATAATCAATTGGGGAATGACGACGAACCGGACTTTCATCTCCTACATTAACAAATTTACGCCAGCAATAATGGTTGTTCGTATTATATACAGATCTCATACATTCATATGGGGTCTTTTCGGTATCTCTTGGATAACGATATTCATAAGTTTTGTTTCCTTTTCCAACAAATAAAGCAAAAGGCCTTATTATGCTTGCATCTAATCGCGGGTCTCTGTTTTCAAACATTTGATTGACATCATCCCTGTTTGTCCAATCAAATTCCCTACCGTTATTTGATTCAAAATCTGCTAAAAAATCAGCCATAACAAACTTAGAGCCATCTTTCCACCTGTAGCTATTTACAAGAAAATTAGTCGGGATTGAACTGTTTTTTGCACTACTCTTACTGGATGCATTGCCATAGCGCAAATCACGCCAGCCACCGAAATCCTGAACTCCCAGATTTTGAAGCGCAAAGATTACTTCATTATTGTTCTCACCAGATACCTGAAACAATCCATAATAATCGTCCGACAACTGATAATCGCCCAATTGAATGAGTTGCTCAAAAGCACTCGCTGCTTTTTCATATTCTTTATTATACAGATATGTTTTTCCCAACAAAGCCATAGCTGCACCTTTCGATGCCCTGCCATCTGAAGTTTTTCCTTCCAGGCCTGGAAGAGCTTCAATTGCATCGTTTAAATCCTGGATGATTACTTTTCTAACTTCAGAAGATTTACTTCTTGGTTGGTAGGTTTCAGTAAATGAAACGGGTTCTGTATATAATGGAACCCCATCATATTTTGAATCATCTTGTCCACCATAAAAATTGAGTAAATCAAAATAGAACATAGCCCTTAAAAATTTTGCTTCACCAATTAAACGGTCCTTCTTTGCAGCATCATTCATTTCAATATCAGGAATGTTTTTGATAGCCGCATTAGCCCTGTTTATTCCAAGGTATATGGCTTGCCAACGATCATTATACAACCTGGTCCTGCTTGTAGAGTTACCTGAAACAATGCTATATAATTGATACGTATCCCAATTTCTGTTAGCCCCATAGCGATAGGCAATAGGAGAAATTGCATCATCCATTCCCATTTCATTAACATAAGCCTGCTTTCGCATTACATTATAGATTGCTGTTACTCCCAAATCAGCATGTTCTTCGGTTTCCCAAAAAACATTTTCGGCGATAGCATCCTGAGGGGATGTATCCAGAAAATCCTCCTGACATCCGAACATTAAAAATGCAATTATTATTAATAGTATTTTATGTGTTTTCATTTCCAATGATTTTAAAAGTTAATGTTCAATCCTAGAGTCAATCTTTTCATAATAGGGTAATTTACTCCTGGCATCTCAGGATCAAATCCCTTAAAAGAAGAGGATTTTAGGGTGAACCAATTCTCTGCACTTAGATATACCCTGCATCTATTCATGTATATTTTTTGGGCAATCTGATTAGGCAGTGAGTAACCAAGTGTTATATTTTTTATTCTTAAATAGGAAGCATTCACTAGCCAAAAATCGTTTGCAACAGTATTATTGGCAACACCACCTGCCGTCAAACGAGGAAAATCTGTGTCCTGATTTTCAGGGGTCCAGGCATTTAATGCAGCACTGGAAATCAGGCTTCCATTTGAAAGGTCAGAAGTATACAAAGTGTTATTAAAATAGGCGTCAATTCCACCTACTCCCTGAGCCAATACGCTAAGATCAAAATCCTTGTAGTCTAAATCAAGAGAAAAACCAAAGATATACTGAGGAAGTGAAGACCCTTTTTTAACCCGGTCGTCATCGTTAATTACTTTATACCCGTCTTCACCTTCTTTTTGTTGGTCTATATATATAAAATCACCCGGAGATGGCATGGGAGAAAAAGTATACCCATCAGAAACCATCTGATCAATCTTTTCCTGTGTTGCTATTCCTTCTACTTCGCGAACATACCAGGTACCAATTGGCAAACCCTCCTGAAGGATTTTTTGACCACTTATTGTCCCTACATCTCCAAGATACTTAACAACTTCATTTTTTATATAGGTAAAATTTCCACTAAATCTGTAGTTAAAATCTTTACCAATGCTATTTCTCCACATCAGGGACAATTCAACTCCTTTATTATCTACAATCCCTGCATTTTGTGGTGGAGCAGTAATGCCTCCATTGATTCCCGGAATAGGTAAATTAATTAAAATATCTTCGGTTCTTTTATTAAACCAGTCAAAATCTATCTCCAACTTTGAATTTAACAGCAACGCTTCAAATCCTATGTCGGTTTGTGTTGTTGTTTCCCATTTTAATATATCATTGGGAATAGCATTGGGAGCAGCTCCTGCAACTACACTACCTCCAAATGTGTAATTGCTTAATTTATATAATGCCTGGGTCCCATAATCAGCAACCCGGTTATTTCCAAGCTGACCCCATGAAGCTTTTAGTTTTAAACTACTAATAGACTTCATATCACTCATAAAGTCTTCGTTGGATATCCTCCATGCGGCAGAAAATGAAGGGAAAGCTCCCCAACGTTCGTTTTCAGAAAATTTGGAAGAACCGTCATACCTTAAATTAGCTTCAAATAGGTATTTCTCTTTATAGTTGTAATTGATACGACCAAAAAAGGAACGTAAAGCCCTGTCTGCAAAAGTACCCCTAACTGTAGGATTATCTCCCGATGCAGCATCCATAACTGTCGTTTCATCAGCAAGCAAATTAAGCTTAAAAGCACGCAGGTTTCTGGATGTTTCGTATTCCTGATTGTATCCCAATATCACACCAAGGTTATGCTTATCAGCAATTGTTTTGGTATAGGTCAAATACGAATCAAAAATAATCTTGTAATATTTTGAATAATCTTCCTGCAGTGCAGTTTTGGTATTACTTTGTCTTATTATTTCATCCGTCTTCAAGTT
This sequence comes from Prolixibacteraceae bacterium, assembly GCA_028282195.1. Taxonomy (GTDB): domain Bacteria; phylum Bacteroidota; class Bacteroidia; order Bacteroidales; family Prolixibacteraceae; genus Sunxiuqinia. The sequence goes on along the minus strand of JANQII010000271.1, from coordinate 3,002 downwards.
CCATATATTTGCAATAAGCTGTTGCGTTTTAGTGTAAGTATATTGATAGGCGGGTGAAAAACTTGAATTTAAAGTAAGGTCTTTGGCCAGTTTTAATGAAGCGTAGAATTTTGCCATCATTTTAGTAATATTCCGGGAAGACTCTCCATTATCAAAATTTGTTTCAATATTATTTACTGAAGCATCTTCTCCTTCAACCCAGGGGCCACCAACCCGTCCTTTGGGGTCTCTTGGCAGTATTCCCGGAACGGAATTGCCGATGTACCCTAAATAGTTTAAAATCGTAGAGCCTGGAGTCCCTTGATCTGACCAATAGCCATAGAGATTTGCACCAACGGTTAACCAATCATTCATTTCGGCTTCAATATTCGATCTGAAAGAATATTTTTTATAATCTGTTTCTTTCATATTTCCTTGATTATCCAGGTAATTGGCTGAAAACATATAGCGCAATTTGTCATTTCCTCCTGTTGCAGAAAGATTATGTTCCTGGATTAATGCAGTACGAAAGGCAGCTTCAAACCAATTGGTATTTGGATAAAGAATAGGATCAGTGCCAGCCCGATAATCATCAATAGTAGCCTGGCTGAATATCTCCGGTTTTCCAACATTAACATGGGCTTGATTTATTATTTCCATATGCGTTGGATAATCCCAGATCATATCAAGAGGAAGGGTTGGCTTTTGTGCTCCAACATACCCATTATAAGTAAATTTTGTTTCTCCTTTTGAGCCTTTCTTCGTGGTTATCAGAATAACCCCATTTGCAGCCCTGGAGCCATATATAGAAGAAGATGCTGCATCTTTTAATACAGATACACTTTCTATATCATCTGGAATAACATCTCTCAAGCTACCAACTATACCATCTACTACAACCAGGGGGCTTGAATTATTTAAGGTTCCCTGTCCTCTAATTAAAATTGCACCAGCATCATCACCCGGCTTTCCGGTTGATTGTGTAATAATTACCCCAGCAGCTTGTCCGGCAAGTCCTTGCGATATGTTTGTAATTGGCCTGCTTTCGCTTAATTTTTCAAAATTAACAGAAGAAACAGATCCTGTCAGGTTCACTTTCTTCTGGGTTCCATATCCAACAGCCACGACTTCTTCAATACCAATGGCATCTTCTTCCATTGTTACATTAAAAACTGTTTGATTCGCAACTGTAATCTCTTGAGTTTTCATTCCGACAAATGAAAATATAAGAGTCGCATCCCCGGCAACACCCGAAAGATTGAAATTACCATCAAAATCTGTAATTGTTCCGGATGTCGTTCCTTTAACAACAATGGAAACTCCAGGAAGTGGCTGACCTGATGTATCAGTCACTTTCCCGGTTACATCTTTCTGCTGGATCATTTTTTCACCACCGGTTTCGTCATTGTAAAGAATTACAACTCGTTTATTTATGGAATACTTAATTCCTCTATCCTTAAATAATTCTTCAAGAATTTCAGGAATTGATTCATTTTTTACCTGAACAGAAACCCTTCGGTCTAAATCCAGGTATTCGGAACTAAAAGCAAAGCGGAATTCACTTTGGTCTTCAATCGCATTAAGAACCTCTTTTACAGTAGCGTCTTTATAATCCAGGTCAAGCTTTGTGTTTTGACTATACACAGTTGCTTGTAAGGAAAAAAGACTAATTAAGATCATGAATAAAGTTAATTTCATTGCAATAAGAATTTTTTGCACCCGTAACCAGATGCCAGGAGAATAGTATTCTCCCGTTTTACAATCTTTTTTCATAAATTTGTTTCGTTATTTAATTTAACACTACTCTTCACCGCAAATGAAGAGTTAATTGACAGGAAAGTGTTGGCACACTTTCCTGTTTTTATTTATTGCTCTCGTTTATCAATGTACACTGTGTCATTTTTCTGAATCGCAGTAGCTGGTGTAATTGCAAGGATTAAATTCATTACATCGCTAAGCTCTTCATTCCTAATAGAAAATGTAACTTCATAGTTTTCAAGTTTCTTATCTAAAACAATTTCCTGATTATACCTTTTGCACAATTTTAGAACTACTTTTTTTAGCGGTTGGTTATAAAACTGAATAACTCCCTCTTTCCATCCGGTATAGTTTTTTGTTTCAACCTTTAAGATTTCATACTTCCTGTCATTTTTATTATAAACCAGTCGCTGGTCCGGTTTCATCTTTGCAAAAGCTTTTCTATTGTTTTTTGCCCTTAACTCAACTGAACCTTCAACTAATACAACATTTATATTTTCACTTTCTGAATACGATTCGGCTGTAAATTGAGTGCCCAGTACCTTAACATTTATTTGATCGCACGAAACAATCATTGGAAGTTTTTCATTTTTAGTAACGTCAAAAAAAGCTTGCCCTTCCAGCTCAACATCTCGATTATCTATTCCAAAATTGGTATTGTATTTTATGCTTGATCCGGAATTCAACCAGATCATTGTACCATCAGGAAGCATGCTTTTGGATACTTGCCCATTATCGGCAAATACAGTGCTATACTGCAGCTCCCGGTTTTTATCGCTGATAAACGGATAAAAAATGACGCTGCCAATAGCAAGAAAAAGGAAAAGAATAGCTGCATATTTATATATGTTTTGAAGAAAACTGGTTTTTCGGATTCTTAGCTGATCATCTTTAAGCATATTCGATTTAAACCGGTCCAACTCAATTAAAGTTTTTAAAGGAGTTTCAGCCGGTTCCAGGTTTGCTTTCCATTCATTTTTAATACGTTCAAATTCAGCTAAATTATTTTGCTCAAGCCATTGGAGCAATTTGTGCATTTCTTCTTCTGATGCACTTCCTTCCATGTATTTCTTTACTTCTTTTCTCATACGCTTTTAGTATTCATGCGAATCAAGAGTTGAAAATCTTGCTTTTAAATCCGGATTTTCCTGAATATTTAGAATAAGCCCTTGATTCACATATTTTTATACAAGTAATCTGTACTCTCCCCTAACCCCTCTCTATTGATAGAGAGGGGAAAATTGAATCCAACATTGTTGGACTCA
>JANQII010000090.1 GCA_028282195.1 Prolixibacteraceae bacterium | reverse complement strand
GTATCCAGGGTTACGGGTTTAAGAAAGGCTTGGCCCTTGATTGATGATTGGTCATTCTAATTATCCGGCAATCCGAAAATCCGGGTATCGGGCATCCGTCCAGCAATCATTCATCCCCCAGAAATATTAAGTGATCCGACATTATAATAACTTATTCATCTTCACGAAGATCAACTGGTATAGCTTTTCTCCATGAAATCAATTTATTGGTAAGTTCTTCTGCAATTTCTTCTTCTTCAAGAATTAGGTTTGTTGTTTCACCCTGATCTTCTTTTAAATTATAAAGTTTTCCATCAGTGCCATCTACATTGATCAACAATTTCCAGTCGCCATCGCGGATTGCCATATTAGGGGAAATATTGCTTGTGTCACCCGGTAAAATTGATCCTCCCCGGTTACTTGCGTATTGCCACATAATTGGAGGAACTTCTAAGATTGGCTCACCAAAGAATGCTTTGCTTTTATCAACACCATCCAGGTCTTCAGGATAATCAATGCCCAAAATAGAACAGATAGTTGGGTAGAAATCAATAGCAGACATAACAGTTGTGCTATCTACGGTACCTTGCTCTATATGCCCTGCCCAGTTTACGATAAACGGCATTCGGATGCCGCCTTCGTAAAGGCTCCATTTGCGTCCATTGAATGGATTTGCAAACCCCGGTGCATATAACTCACCTTCGTAGCTTTCCGGATAGGTACTCCTGTCAAAATACCATGGCCAATCTGTTGGTCCGTTATCACTGGTAAAGATGATGAGTGTATTGTCCAGTTCACCCATTTCTTTTAACCCTGCAATAAACCTTCCAATTTGATTGTCAAGTTCTTCAAGCACTGCAAAAAATTGTTGCTCATAAGGGTTATCTGTGATTGATTTAAATATCTCTACATTTTCTGGACGTGGCCAATGCTCATCATGAACATCATCAGGGAAAAGATGCAAATAGAAAGGGGTTTCCTTGTTCCTGTTAACAAATGCCAGGGCACTATCGACATACATTTTTGTCACATCACATTTATCAGCCCAAAGGATTTTCCCTTTTTCAAGTTCTGCACTCTGCTTTGACAAAGGATGGTTGTTAAACAGCACCCGGTCACCTAAACCTTCGAAACTGGTAAACGATTTATCAAAGCCATACTCCTGAATAAGCGGGGCATAATCCACATCGCGACCACCCCCAAGATGCCATTTACCAATGTGAGCAGTTTTATAACCATTGTCCTTTAATGTTTTAGCTATTGTATTCACATCAGGCTTTAGGAAATTCGCCATGGCCCGTTCGGCATTTGCTTTACTGTGGTGGATGTATGAGTGAATTTGATGGCGCATAGGGTATTGTCCGGTGTTAAGAGCCACCCTTGAAGGCGAACAAATAGGCGCATTGACATAAAAGTTGGTAAATTTCATACCACTTTCTGCTAGTGCATCAATATTAGGGGTTTTAACAAGTGGGTTCCCAAAACATGAAGGATCGGCATAACCCATATCATCAATAAAAATGATAATTACATTGGGGGTTTCGTTAAGTTCATTCTTATTACACCCTGTCGAACATGTTAAAATAAAAGCAACTAAGCTTAAAAAAAACAATGATTTCATACGGCATAGTTTTATTAGTTTATTATAAATTATTCATCTGGTATTTTCCAATTTTCAGGTGGTAGCCACCCTTCTGGTTGGACAGTATATTTCCCTTGTTCAATCGACTTGAAATCTTCAACCTTTTCTTTTAATTCTTCAAACTTTTCCTGAAAGTTTTCTGAAACATTTGTTGACTCAGTGAAATCAGAATCAATTTTAAAAAGTTGGTCTTGCACCAATTTCCATTGATCAGAAACCAAGGCATTGTTACCTAAATACAAATAGCGCTCAGGCAGTTCTTTTCCATCAAATGAAAGACTTACATCTGCTCCATCAAAAATAACATCGGTGTCATTACCTTCTATCATTGACGCAATTGTTGGATAAATATCAATATACGATACAAGCTGGTCGATTTGTTTGGTTTGCGTGTCAAAATCAGGTTTCACAACAGACACCGTTCTCACGCCTCCTTCCCATTCAGTGTGTTTTTGTCCGCGCAATGGTTTATTATCTCCGCCATAGAGGTTAACACCACCATTATCACTCAAAAACCAGATAATTGTATTATCATACAAATCATTTTCTTTCAGATAATTCAGAATATTTCCAATTTGTTGATCCAATGAATTAACCATTCCTGAAAAAGTTTGACGGAGATTATTTCCCCTGCCCCTCATTCCATAAATATCCTTTTCACGCTCATTGCCAGCCATTCCGCCAACTGCATATTGTTCAGGTTCTTGATCCGGATCATAACCATATTTCAATAAATCCTGTTCTTTTGCCTGCATTGGGGAATGTGGAGCATTAAAGGCTACATAAGCAAAAAATGGTTCATTCTTATCGATTTCAGAAATATATCGAATCACATCTTCTCCGATCAAATCGGTTGAATAGCCGTCTTCAAACACCGGATCAAAGTTGCGGTGCCAGTCCAGCTCTGCATCACGTTTGCGGGTAAAATAGTCGATAGCTCCATTGTAATGACCATAAAAGTAAGTAAATCCCTGGTTCAATGGATGATACTTAACATGGGAATGGCCAAGGTGCCATTTACCAAATGCTGCCCTGTTCTGATAACCATTTTCAGCTAAATACTCTGCAATGGTAATTTCTTCGGGAGGTAGCCCATTTGTTGTCCAGGGAGAACAAACACCATAGCGCAAACCAAATCTATTTGGATATCTTCCGGTTAATAATCCTACCCGTGTTGGGGTACATTTAGGACATGTATAAAAACGATTTAACTGAATGCCTTCTTCTGCAAGTTTATCGATTTCAGGGGTTTGAATGTCACTACCATGGTAGCTTACATCATTCCACCCCAAATCATCAACAATTATAATAAGAATGTTAGGCGGTGTTTCAGAAATAGGAGAACAAGCAACTTGCAGCAGAAATAGGACTATTAAAAAAAAAGCGTAAGACGAACTTCTCATACCTACAAAAGTTTAAATCATTATTTGAAACAATAGATACAGGCACATTATATTGTCAACAATCTGGTATAATCTATAAGTCATTAATATACAATGTTTTGCCTCTTTTATATAAATCAGAAAGTATAAAGAGGATTTCCGCAGTTTATCTGCGGAAATCCACCATCTTGATAAACATCATTGACCGAATTAATGAACCAAGCCTAAATAATTATCAAAATACTTCTAGTAGTGCGTTCATAAAGTTTCGTTGAAAAACTCATCGGATGACTCTGTTGATATCGAACATTTTATTCATCCGATGAGTGACACGTTAATTCAAAAACCTACTATTAGTAACCAGGATTTTGTTCAATACTCCCGTTTGAAGCCTCGACTTCATTAATTGGAACAGGTAAAAGATTATGATGATCTTGAATTGCAGATGCAGGATCCTGTAGGAATACTGATGTTGAATTCCTAATTGTTTCAACAAAGATTCCCCAACGCAACAGATCCAACCTGCGAAAACCTTCAAAACTCAATTCACAAGCTCTTTCTTTTCTGATGGCTTCCCGCATCTCTTCCTTGGAAAGACCACTCAACAACGAAATGCCTGCCCTTTCGCGAATCAAATTAACTGAGGTATATACATCAGCTGTTGGTCCAGATAACTCATTCTCAGCTTCTGCCTGCATCAATAAAACATTAGCGTACCTCAAATAATTGATATTATTTGGCGAATTACCAGTAGTTGGTGGTTGTTGAGTAGGATTATGATACTTACCACTAATAGGGCCAGCCCCCGGAGTTCTTGGGGACTCTAGCACATTATCACCTATTTTCTCGATGTAGCTAATGGCAAAACGCTGGTCACCTTCTTCAAAATATGTTTTAAAGACTTCTGTTGGCATCATATTTTCATACCCACCATAATGATTCACTGTACCTCCGATTTCAACATCTCTGGATCCTGTTTGCTGAGTTATGGTATGTCCTCTTTCATCATAGGTAAACTGAACATCCCAAATATTTTCATTAACCAAGCCACCATTGACACCTGGAAATTTCTGATGTTCATTTTGTGGATGGAAGTTTCTCTCATAATCAGCATATAAACCAAACTGACCGGAATTTATAATTTCTTTAAACAAAGTATTTGCCTGACTCCATTCCTGTCTAGTTAAATGTACCCTGCCAAGTAGACCTTTAGCTGCCCATTTTGTTGCTCGTCCCAAATTCTCATCTGAGTATGTATCGGGTAATACACTAGCTGCATCGGTTAAGTCTTGTTTAATTAAATTATAAACTTCATCAACGGAGTCTCTAGTTATCCCAACCAGTTCATCTGGACCTTCTAAAATATGATCAATGATTGGAACACCGGCATAAAGTTGAACCAGGAAAAAGTAATACCATGCCCTCAAAAATTTGGCTTCACCGACCAACCTGTTACGGAGGGTCTCATCCATATCAACATCGGGTACCAGGTCAATTACAGTATTGCATTTTGAAATTCCCTGGTATTGCCCTCTCCACAAACCGTTGCTATCACCGTTTTGTGAATCCAAACCGGTAAACCAACTCAATGGCCTTTTATTATGATTTCCCTGAAAAGTAATATCACTTGGAACAAAACATGCATACAAATCACGAGCTCCGGCATAAAGCCTGGAATAGGCAGCATTGGTTGCAGCAATCGCATCTTTTTCGCTTCCAGGAAAGGATTCTGGAGTCAAGAAATCTTTTGGATCTTCTGAAAGAATGTCTTCACATGATGAGAACACAAATACAAAAAACAAAGTTAGACTGATTTGAATTATATTTTTCATCGTACTATATTTAAAAATTCTTAAAAATCAACTTTTACCCCGAAAGTAACAGATTTTAACGATGGGTTTTCCTGTTTATCGTATCCCCTGTAGGTATTGCTAAATCCTCTGTTAATTTCAGGATCAAATCCATTGTAGCTGTCAAACATGAGCAGATTAGTACCTGTAACATATAAACTTAGAGATTGAATCCAGTTCAATGTTTTTACAGGAATATTGTAGGTAAGTTTTACATCACGCATTCTTAAGAAAGAACCATCCTGCAAATCTTCATTATTTGAGGTAATTTGTGGTCTTTGAATCCCTGCGATTGAAGGAACATTGCTATCTGCATTTTCCGGTGTCCACCTATCAGCAAATTCTGCGTAAACATTTAAATCGAATGCCGTACCAATAGATTCCCTTGTTTGATTGTAAATTTTGTTCCCATATACAAAGGTAAAGTTTACAAACAACTCCAGATTTTTATAAGTTAAGGTATTCATTATACCCCCAAAGAAATCAGGATTTGCATCACCAATAATTTTGCGGTCAAGTGTTCTATCCAACACGCCATCCCCATCAAGATCTTCATATCGTTTACCACCGGGGAATACTCCATGGCCAGTAAGCCCGGATACATCAATTTCTTCTTGTGAGTTCCATATACCGTTTTGAACCATACCATAGAATGAGCCAATAGGTTCTCCTTCTTTTAATATCCCCGAACTAGTGCCCCAACCAAAATCATTAATAATAATTTGTCCTTCAGGAGCAAGTAATGATTTAATTTTATTTCTGTTACCAGCTATATTAAAAGTTGTTCTCCATTGGAAGTTTGGTCGTTTCACGTTCACAGAATTCACAGTAAGTTCAAGTCCTTTATTGGTTACGGAACCGAAATTACTTAATGAATTCGTAAAACTTGTTAACCAAAGCAGAGGTACTTCTACCAATAAATCTTCAGTAAGCTTATCGTAATAATCTAAGGTTACCTGAAGACGAGAATCCAGGAATGCCGCATCAACACCGATATTTAGTTGTTTTGTAGTTTCCCATTTCAAGTCAGGGTTTCCAAGCGTGTTGGCTGCAATTCCATTTACAACATGTTGGTCTGTGCCAAATATGTAAGTATTACCAGACTGAGAAAGCTGACTTAAAGAAGCCCCTGGCCCAATTCCAGGATTTCCAAGTGCTCCATAACTTGCTCGCAGCTTAAGATTGTCAAATACACCAAGGTCGGCAATAAAACTTTCATTACTTAAACGCCATGCCAATGCAACGGAAGGGAAAAGTCCCCATTTATTGTTTTTGGCAAAAACTGAAGATCCATCATACCTTGCAGATGCAGTAATGTAATATTTGGATTGGTAATTATAATTTGCCCTGAATAAATAAGATTCCAAACCTCTTTCACTGGTTCCTGATGCAGCATCTGAACGTTCAGCTCCCGCGTCAATGTTGTAATATGTAAAAGCGTCTGTTGCGTAACCTCGTGTTTCAACCTTGTCATTGGTATTAAAAATTTTCTGGCGTGTATATCCAAACAATCCATTTACATTATGTTCGCCAAAATCTTTATTATAACTTAAAGTATTTTCAAATAGAATATCAGTCATGTCATTGTGTGAAATCGAAGATGTTCCTTGATATCCTTTTTGATGATAAAGCGTTGAAGGCAGATATAAAAGATCCTTTCCATATTCCAGGTTTACACCCAAGTTCAACTTATAAATTAAACCCGGTATAATTTCATATTCTCCATAAACATTGCCCAAAATTTTAGTATTTTTTCTCACCTCATCCTTTAATATGGCCCAGGCAACCGGGTTGTCATTTGCAAATTCTGGGGAAAAATCCTGATAAGTATAATTGCCATTTTCATCTTTAACAGGTAATGTTGGATCAAACCCTGCAATATGGGCCTGCATTGTATTCCAGTGAGCTTGCGTTCCAAAAATACCGGGCATGTAATCACGATAACTTAAAAATAATGAATTGCCAATTTTTATTTTATCCGAAACTTTATGATCTGAATTAATTCTGAAGTGATAACGTTTCATATTGCTATTGATAGAAATACCATCCTGATCAAGGTAGCTTCCACTCATATAATAAGTACTTTTATCATTTCCTCCAGAAATAGACAAGGTTGTACTTATTAAAGGTGCATTATTCCGATAGACTTCTTCCTGCCAGTTTGTACCTTCTCCATAGCTTGAAGGGTTTGGATAAACCTCAACTCCTTTATTTTCATTCATAAATTCAGCATATTCACTGGCATTAAGCATATCCAGCAAACGCATTGGTGATTGCAGGCTAATATAAGTATCTAATGAAACCCTGGGGGTGCCAGCTTTACCTCTTTTTGTAGTAATGAGAATTACACCGTTTGATCCACGTGAACCGTAAATAGCTGTTGCAGAAGCGTCTTTCAAAACTTCAACTGACTCAATTGAATTAATATTGATATCATTTAAACTGAAGCCTCCAATATGGCCATCAACAACAAACAATGGCTCATTGTTAGCCGACAAAGAATTACTTCCCCTAATCCTTATTGAAGCAGAAGCATCTGGAGCAGAAGAAGTTGGCGTTATCTGAAGACCAGCCACCTTTCCTCTTAGGGCATCATCAAGCCTAATTACAGGAGTTGATTGAATTTCTTCATTTTTTATTGAACCAACAGAACCGGTTAAATCACTCTTTTTAACCGTACCATAACCAATAGCAATAACTTCTTCAATTCCAATTGCATCAATAACCATTGATACATCAATATTGCTTTGCTCTCCAACTAATATTTCCTGTGATAACATTCCTACAAAAGAAAAAACCAGAATCTGATCACTGGAAACCCCGTGAATTGTATAATTACCTTCAAAGTCAGATACGGTACCGGTTGTTGTACCTTTAATCAAAACCGTTACACCGGGAAGTGGCTCACCGGGTTCATCGGTAATTTTTCCTGAGATTGTTCTTTGTTGTTGAGATGCAAAATAATCTCCTGAAACGTTGGGAGATGTAAGCAAAATAAAACGATTTTTAACCTTGTAATCTACTTCGGTTCCGGCAAATAAATCATCAAGAACCTCAGTAATTTTCTTATTATTAGCATCAACAGACACCTCGCGATTAACATCAACAAGCTTCTCACTGTACATAAAGTAAAATTCGCTTTGCTTTTCGATGTTTTGAAGCACTTCTTTTACAGTGCTGTTTGTCATTTTAATATTTAGATTTTTTGTCTGCGAATACGATTTACCTGCAAACACACTCATAACCGAAATTAGTAATAAGCAGATAGTTAGTTTCATTTTTCTTAATACTTTTTTTATCCCGGGAATTTGCCATTCCCGAAAAATACATTCATTTTTTTTCATACATTTGTGAAGTTAAGATTAGAAATTGCCTGGTATTATTAACCAGGATGATTTTTAAAATTCTATGGGGAAGTGTTGGCTCATTTCCCCATTTTACACAGAGTTAAGTTTCTTTCATATCATAGGCTATCCATTTTTCTTCGTTAGTTTGTATTATCGTCAATTCGTTTTTCTATTCTTATTTTTTGTTTCGCATAAGTTTCATCAACCAATTTCTTTCTTGGTAAAATCTTGTAGGTTATTGGGGTTGTCTCTGTCATTAAGTCAAGAATAAGATACAAAGGGTCATTAACAAACGTTACAGTATATGTAAAGTCCTTTATATTGTCTTCAAGCTCAATCTCAACATTGAATATCCTTTCAAGTCTTTCAGCCACAATTGTTAGAGGTTCATTGTCAAAGATTAGCTTACCTTCTTTCCATGCAATGTACTTATCTACATTACCTTTTTCTGAGTATATTGAACCTGATTTGAGGTTGTAAGCGATATGCTGTCCGGGAGTCAAAACCCCAACTGGAGACACTTTTTTTCCGGGCAATACTTTTTCAATAACTACCTTTCCTTCTACGAGTGTTGTTGAAACTACATCATCGCAGTGATATGCATTTACATTGAACTTAGTACCTAAAGCTTTAATGTTTAACTTTTGGGTTTTTACAATGAATGGGTTATCCGGATTGTGGGCTACATCAAAATAACCCTCACCAGATAAAATAACTTCTCGCTTATCTCCTTTAAAAACACGTGGATATTTAATTTTACTTCCGTAATTAAGGTTGACTTCAGTCCCATCTGAAAGTTGTACTACCGTTCGTGAACCTATTGGTGCTATAACTTCAAGTGAATCCACAACCTGATCTGAGAGTTTACTAAGTTGCATGTTATTGTTAGAAAGAATATAAACTAAAAAACCAAGCAAAGGGATAAACAAAATTGCGGCTGCACGGCTTAACCACGATTTGAAACTCCCTACGAAACTCACTTCATTTCCACTTGTCTTTTTCAGATTAATTTCATGATGGATTTTATTGAGTAAAGCATCATATTTTTCATTTTTCTTGCTTTTTCGATCAGGTTCAAATAATTTCCAATCATTAAAAACCAAACTTTTGCTATCCTTCTTCAAAGCTTCTTCTTTAACCCAAAAAACAAGCTCTTCAAATTCCTCTTTAGAACAACTGTTATTTAAATATTTTTCAAGTAATTCTTTGTTCATAGCTCTCTTAATACGTTCCCATATAGCAGCAAGGTTTCTGTCACCTTGTCCTGATTAAAGCCAAACTTATAAATTTCAATCTGACCTAATTGTATTACGCACAATAAGAAAAAAGGGACTAAAAAAAAATAATACATTTTTTGCTATAAAAACAAAGAAATGAATAAGGCACTAACAATCAAGTTATTATCGATATGTGACCTGAGATATTTTAATGCAGTAACCAAGTGGTTTTTTACAGTATTTTCAGAAATACTCAACTTTTCGGCAATCTCTTTATGAGTTAGGCCTTCTTCTCTGCTTAAAATGAAAATTTCCTTCTGACGTGGAGTTATTTGTTCAAGTAAAGCTTTAACCTCTTGGGTCAATTTTTTGTATTGCAACTCATCAATAACGCTTTCAGCCTGAACAATTTGTTGCAATGATTTTAAGTACTCTCTGGACTTGGCTTCACTTACCCTTTTTCTGAGTAAACTAATTATAGCATTGTAGGCAATTGTAAACAAGTAAGCTTCAAAAGACGAATAAGCATTTATCCTATGTCTTGATTCCCAAATTTTCACAAATACTTCCTGAACTATCTCTTCAGCATCTTCTTCTTGCTTTAAATATCGAAGTACAAACCCATGCAACTTATGGCAATACTTATTGTAAATGGTATCAAAAGCAACCATATCACCTTTCTTAAGGAGTTTCACCAATTCAATATTTGATATAGCCTTATCCAAAATCAATTAAATCGTTAGTGCAGTAAAATTATAAATTTATTTAAACTTGGAAATGACCCAAAAATATGAGATCAAGGCACAAAAAAAGAGCAAACTATATAGGTTATAGGTTGCTCTTTTTACCTGGTGACTCAGCTGAGGTTCGAATTTCATCCGACACAAGGCTGATTGTCAGGATCTTTCTGAGCTACTTAAATCAATCGGTCTTGATATTGTCTCTCTAATAGTTAGAACGTTAATTTTATCTTGCAAGGTATAATACAAATCAAATTATATCAAAAATAGTGCCCCTTTAATTTAGAATAGTGTCTGGTTTCCTTCAAAGGCTTTTAGAATGTTTGGACGTATGAAAGTATTTTTTTATATAGCTATATTAGATATTTAATAAATTTCTATATGTTCGTAACATACAATGAATGATATGAAAAGCATTTCAAAAGAATTAGTTGGGGCAGCCTCAGTGCTTATTATTTTATCTGTATTGAGTAGAGGAGATAGCTATGGATATGAAATTGTCCAAAAAGTAAAAGAATTTACAGGCGGAGCGATAAAGTGGAAAGTAAGTAGTATATATCCTGTACTAAAAAAATTAGAGAATAACGGGATGATAAAGTCTTATTGGAAAGTAGTAGAAGGCCAACGTCCACGTAAATATTATATTTTATTGGAAGATGGTCGTGAAAAACTTCAAACAAACATACAGGAATGGAATCTTGTAAATTCTGTTTTTGGGAGCTTATTGAAGACTTGAACTTAGCAATTCTCAAATCTTTTAATACGCAATTTACATCAGAATAATATAATATGTAGTCATATTATTCTTTGTGGTTTTGGTAAGAAACCCTAAAATATCTAATTTAAACCGGACAACTTTCAGCCCAAAATAAAGACCAAAACTCAAAAAATAAAAAAAGTTTATATATTTATCAGCGATATATAATATATTGTTAATAACATCGTAAACAATTGTAATGGAGAAGGCAGGAAGCTTTTCTCTTTTTAACAACCTGCTTCCTGCCTAACCCCTAACTTAAAACGAAGAAAGGAGGTGATGTTACAAAGATAAAAAAGTAGAAATACAAATTTGCAGTTTCTGATAAAATGGATGAATTATTTATCGTGGTAAAAACAATTTAAAGACAAAAAATGAAAAAGAAGCTTTTAAATATAGGAATAGTTCTGGTCTTATTTATAATAACATTTATAAATATCAATTTGAACGTAACTAATAATGATGAAGAACTTGATTTAATCACAATTAATAAAGAAGCTCTAGCGGATTGTGAAATAACAGACTGGATTTATCCCCGACAATATTATATTGACTTTTGGGGGCTACCTTGCACTTGGACTTGTTATACTGGAGGATATCTGGGGTGTCCAATTTAAACTAAATAGATGACGACACGTGTCGTCATCTATCACCAATATTTTTTTAACATTAAAAAATCAAAAAGTGAAAATATTTTGTTTTGTGGGGATGTTTATTGTTTCATTTTTGTCTTGCAGTCGTAATACTCAATTAGATGAAATTGAGCGTATTGAAATTAGCCTTAAGGACATGTCAATTGTGGAAAAGGATTCAATAATTGAAGGGCTTAATCTAATTCCATTGGAAACAAATAAAAACTGTTTAATTACACATATAGACAAGATCAAGATCATTAATAACAAGTTTTACATTCTTGACAGAAAGTCTGGAAGCATATTCATATTCAATGATACTGGTCAATTTTTATCCAAAATCTCGAAACAAGGAAGAGGAGAAGGTGAATATCTGGTAATCGCTGATTTTGATGTACATAAAACAAGTAATGATATTTACGTTTTAGATGGAATGACGGGTAATTTATTAGTATATAGTGAGAACGATTTTATTAGAAATGTTAAGCTTGAGTTTGGTGCAAAAGTTTCAGATATTTGTTTTCTAAACAATGGGAACATCGCTTTTGAAACCCAAATATTTACAAGAAACTCTGAATGGAAATATCAATTACTAATTACCGATAGAAATTTTCAACTTCTTAGTAAAGAATTGCCGTATGAAAGAACCAGTTCTATTGTATTTAGTCCTGTTACATCTTTCATGCCTGTTAAAGAAAATATCTCATATCTTCCAATATATAGTGATCAAATTTTTCATTTGACTAAAGAAGGAATACTACCGAAATACAAACTCGATTTTGGCAATAACTGGATTGATGAAGATTTTCTCTTCGATAAAAATAGTGATCCTAGTAAGTTTATTCAAGGACTAGAACAATCAAACTCTATTTATTCACTAAATACAATTGAATCTCACAATCAGATATTTATATATTTCTTCTATAAAGGAGATAAGTATGCATTCTTATATGACAAAAAATCAAAAAAAGGGAAGTTTATTGAAAACTATATGAAAAATGATTGTGAATACAACGGGCTTCCATTAATTTCAGATAAGGATAGATTTGTGGGTGTTATAAATCCGTTTAATCTTACAAACCTGAAAACAAAAAAACATGTTAAAAATTATCCTTTTTTGAGTGAAATAGATCCGAACGGCAATCCAATAATATCTTACATAAAATTTAAAACAATTAATTAGTTATGAAATACTTACTTATGTTCCTTTGTGTTTTCTCATTATCTAAAGGAATAAACGATTCTATTTTAGATTTTCTGAACGGAGAGTTTAAGAATATAGAGCTTAGAGGGACTTTACATAGCAAATGCTTTAAAAAAGGAACTTATATATACGAAATAAAAAGCAAAACTAGTGCTGAAGTTAGTAAGATTGTACTGCCTGAAAAAGTGTTTAATGCTAAAGAAATTTTTGAATTTATTGAGAAAGGAGATTACTTCTATAAAGTTAAAGGAGAGTTAAAACTCAGGCTCGGTCATAAACTTGAAGGAAATATTGAAATAAGACAATTTGAATTACTCCCTCCAAAAGATGAATAGAAATCTAATTCTTATTTTGTTACTGACAATAATATCATGTACTGATGCTATTAAAAATGAGACAATAGTAAACGATGAGCTTAAATCAAAAATCGGGAAAGAACTAATTTTGCCATTATTTTCTGATAAATGTGATAGCTGCAAGCATAAAATTATAACATATATTGATGGAGACTGTCCATCATGTCTTGAGAATCTGGATTCATGGAAGGAATTTACACGGTTAGTAGATGATATAAAAACAGTGCAATTTATTTGTTATTTGCATAGCTCAAACTATCGTTATCTCAAAAGTAATTATGACTTCTTCTCGGAATCAGATTTTATAATTATCTATGATAAAGAAAAAGTTTTTTTCAAAAAAAATAACCTTTCAATGAATAAAGTATTTCATACATTTTTGATTGATGCCAGTAATAATATCCTCCTTGTAGGAAATCCTATGGTTAATAAAAAGATTGAGGATATATATTTAAAATTATTAAATGGTTCTCTGATTTATTAAACTCATAAAAATAGATTTTCAATCGTTTAACGTTGAGCATTGGTTTCGTTCTAATTTTACAATTAGTTCGTCAACTATTACTCAATCACCCTCCCCAACTTTCCCGATCTAGACTCCGGTATTGAATAGCCTCTGAAAGATGGTCACTTTGCACGTTTTCGGAGGATTCAAGATCGGCAATGGTACGTGACCTTTAAGATTCTGTCATAAGCTCACGCAGATAATCCGAGCTTTTCCATGGCATCTTTTAGCCTGGAGCTTCCTTCTTTATCGAGTTTCACAAAATCCCGAATTCGTCTGGAATACATTTGCGCATTACAGAAAATTCCGTCCTTGGTTTTGTATCGTTTCAATTGAATTTCCCTGGCTTTGATCACCCGTTCCCGGATGCTCTGGCTATTTTCTGTCTCATTCAATTCCGAAAGCCTTTTAAATGGAACGGGCACTACTCCCAGATGAATATCAATCTAGTCAAGCAACGAACCAGATATCTTGTTGAGGTATTTGGAAACCATTTCCGGAGTGCAAACACACTCTTTGGTTGGGTTGTAATAACCACGGACATGGTTGCGTTGCCCATTTGCAAAGATCATATTTAAAGCCAAGAAACCAAACAGAAAGTATATCCCTAAGAATTAAAGACATCTTGAGACCATTTAAGAAAGAAAAGACTTGATTTAGACTTAGTCAACCACAAATGGCTAAAATTATTAAAGTAGATGAAAACAGTATCACTCAATGAGAATTAAACCATACAAAACCCCAAGTTAAACAAATCCCTAAAATCATTTCATTTCTTGGTTATTCTCCCAATTTAGAACAAAACAAAATCAAGCAATACAGAATTAAAAGAGGCATAACCCAAAAAGAAATGGCAAGATTTCTAGATATTGACCCGACAACATTTGCCAAAATTGAAAGTGGAAGTGACAAAATATCAAAGAAACTACAAAAGAGATTGGGCAACTTATCAATATATAGGAAGCAACCTGTAAACCAAGACTAACTAGATCATTACATTGTAGAAATGTTAAATAATGTTCCAAAGAAGATTAGGTTTGAAATTATATTTATATATTTGTGTGCGATATATAATTGGAAATAAGTAAGTATCTATAGATAGATGTAATGGAAAAGGCAGGAAGCTTTTCTCGATTTAATAATCTGCTTCCTGCCTGACCCTTAACTTAAAAATAAGAAAGGAGGTGATGTAACAAAGATACATAATTAGCAGTTTCTAAAAACTACAAATTGGCCATTTGAGAGCGGGATGTAATTAATATAAATAAAAAAATAAAAATGAAAAATTTGAAATATATTATTATTTTGTGTTTATTCCTTGGGATTGTTGCATACAATTTTTCAGTTATGAGTAATGTCAAAACTGGTTCAGATATTTCATTGTATGAGATATTAAAAATCAATAATGCTAATGCTAGCGAAGTTAACCCTAACACGCATAGTGGGCATATTAAGGATTTTAATAAAAATTGTTGTAAAAAGAGGTATCATGATAATGAGTGCACAGGTAAATTGTGTTAATTGATAATAGCTATCCTCTTTAAAGGGGATAGCAAAATATTAGCATAATGAAATATAAGTATATACTGATAATACTGATGTTATTTCTAGCATCTTGTCTTAATCCTGATAATAAAAAAGGGATAGTTTTAGATTTATCAAATAAGAGAAAGGAAATTTTCTATTCTGATTTTGTAAATTCAATTCATACTATTGATTTAGAAACGAAAGATGATAATTTAATTGGTGATATAGATCAGATTTCCAAAGATGATTCACTTTTGTTCCTGCTTGATCAAAGCCAGAAATCTATCTTTATTTTTACTGATTCAGGGAAATATGTTCGAAAAGCTAACTACTTTGGCAAAGGGGAAGGAGAATATATTTCTAGCACATCTATCTGCTTAGATCAAACAAATAAAATATTATTCGTATATGATGAAACCCAAAAGAAAATTTTAAAATACAATTATAATCTTGATTATTTAGGGGATATACGATTTAAAAGTAATGATATTATTCGAGCCATTGGGATGTTAGCAAATGGGAACTTCATTCTTTTTACTCCAGATTATATGTCGAGAGGGAGGGATGGTGTTTGGGAAGCTGATCAAAACGGAGAGTTCGTCAAAGACTATAAAAGAGTTAATACTAAAAACAGGTTTGTATTTGTTCCTTTTCCTTACTACAGTAATATGGATGGTTTGATCAGTTTTTACGAAGGTTATGAAAATACAATATATTCAATTGAGAACGATGATCTCTTTAATATGACAGAGTTTAATCTAATTCAAAAGATACCAACTAAATATTTTATGAATGAAGATGGGGTTAAACATGAAGGTACTGGTAAATATTATATGAATAATCACATTGCTGAGACTAAAAATTATTATTATTTGGTATTTCGTTCGAATAAACTTGGAGATGTATATGCGATTTATAAAAAAGATACTGGAAGATTAATTGTTGCAGATAAAATTGTTGATAATATAAGTTTAGGAGGCTATAAATCACCCACAAAAATATTTAGTTATGCTAATGAGTCATTTTTGTCTTTAATATGGGATGAAGATTCTAATTTAAATCCTGATCTACAAATTTTATACGTAAAATAGGATAAAAATATGGATAGACACAAATCTATTATCTGGGTGACAATATCTGCCATCCTTTTTGTTCTCAATATATTTTTATTAATTTACATTGAAGAAAAAAATAAAATCAATAATAAACTACAAGTAGCTTGTAAAGTAGAAATTAAAGAAAAAAAAGCAACAAAATCTGCTATTGAGAAGCTAATAAAATTTCAGTCAAAAAAAGTTTTTTTTGATAATGATTCACTTAGTGCTTTACTTCAAAGAAAAGGTTCCTTGCCAATGCTGGTTATTGATAAAAATGTATGTGGTGCTTGTCTTGATGTATTATTAATGGAGTTGGAATATTTTAAAGAGGATTCTTTGTCAATTGTAGATAATCTGAATATTGTTTTGTTGAGTGATATGCCAACCACCTCCTTAACAGGGATCGGCTCAGTATTTAAAGATTCAAATCTTTCATTATTTTGTATTGAAAGTAATAAATTCAATATCTCTTCTTGTAAGAAACTTCCAAGCATGTATTTTATGTTGATTAACAGAAAAAAGGAAATACTGAGGTTTCTTGAATTTTCCGAGTCTTATCCTGCGATTTTCTCTTTTGGATTTAAAAAAATTAATGATAACTATGAAAATGTACAGTGCAATATCGATCCAAACTCCTGTTCAGAATAGCTTCAGAAAGATAGTCACTTTGGACATTTTCTGAGGCTTCAAGATCGGCAATGGTACGTGACCTTTAAGATTCTGTCATAAGCTCGCGCAGATAATCCGAGCTTTTCCATGGCATCTTTTAGCCTGGAACTCCCTTCTTTATCGAGCTGAACAAAATCCCGTATTTGTCGTGATGACATTCGCGCATTGCAGAAAATGCCATTCATTTCTTTGTAACGTTCAGATTGAATTTCCCTGGCTTTGATCACTCGTTCCCGGATGCTCTGGCTATTTTCTTTCTCATTCAATTCCGAAAGCCTTTTAAATGGAACGGGCACTACTCCCAGATGAATATCAATCTAGTCAAGCAACGAACCAAATATCTTGTTAAGGTATTTGGAAACCATTTCCGGAGTGCAAACACACTCTTTGGTTGGGTTGTAATAACCACACGGACATGGTTGCGTTGCCCATTTGCAAAGATCATATTTAAAGCCAAGAAACCAAACAGAAAGCCTTACCCTAAAGAATTAAAGACATACGGAGGCCATTTAAGAAAGAAAAGGCTTGATTTAGACTTAGTCAACCACAAATGGCTAAAATTATTAAAGTAGATGAAAACAGTATTACTCATCGGGAATTAAACCATACCAAACCGAGCATTAAACAAACTATTTAAAAGTCTGCTAACCTGTAAGCTATAATCTTATGCGATAATGAGTTTCCTATTTCCAAGAGTTTGCTGTCTGAAAATAATTTAATATCGTTTTATAAAAGTAAGTATAGGAGATATCTGAATCCAACTTATAAGTCACTTTAGATTTAACAAATCTTTAAAAACTTCATTGGGGTAGAATATTTGTAAAAACATAAAAATTTGAAATCTTTTCACATTATATGAATGTTATAAAATATATCTATATCAAATAATTAATAAAGTTCTATATATTTGTATTATAAAATGGATGATATGAAAAGTATTTCAAAAGAACTAGTTGGAGCTGCCTCAGCACCTATTATTTTATCTGTATTGAGTAGTGGAGATAGCTACGGGTATGAAATTGTGCAAAAAGTAAAAGAACTTACACACGGAGGGATCAAGTGGAAAGAAGCTAGCATATACCCTGTGCTTAAAAAATTGGAGAATAATGGAATGATAAAGTCTTATTGGAAAGTCGTAGAGGGACAACGTCCACGTAAATATTATACCTTATTGGAAGATGGCCGTGAAAAACTTCAAACAAATATGCAGGAATGGAATCTTGTAAATTCCGTTTTTGGAAGCTTACTGAAGGTTAAAACTTAGCGTTTTTTACAACTCTGTTTAAATAAATAATTTACATCAGAATAATACAATATGTAAATATTCTTTATAGTTTTGATAAGTATAAGCATTTGTATTTATCAAATTCGAAGGAATATGGAGTTCAATATAGAAGAGAAACTTAAGCTCTGGGAAAAGATAGTTTAAAGAGCAACTCTTCATTTACAGAATCGGATGTAGAGGATCTCAAGAGCCACTTCTTTGATTTGTTTGATGAATTGAAAGAAATTGGACTTGATGAGGAAGAAGCTTTTTGGGTGGCCTTCAAAAGGATTTTATCTTCAGGTGCTGTTTCATCCACTTGAAAAACAGTTCTACTTCCCAATGCTTTTTATACAGATAAGCTATTTCGGCGGGTTTAAGTTCCATGTTCTTGGTAAGGAAGATTAATTCCTTGTTTGTTTCACAATCATGGTATCTTGCCCGTGTAACAAAGAAAGCCCGCTGCCAGTGAAGATGGTACAGTCTCTTAAAATCAATGTAAGCTTTGTCGGTCACATAAAAGCTCCTGGGCCCATATGAGATCAGGTCAAGCGCATTGACATCGTTCATTTTGGCATCTGAGATATACAAGAACGTCGGAATTGATGTTCTTAACACTATACAAAGTGTGCAGTTTAATGCCACCTTTTGTTTTCCGAAACCCGGCCCACCAAAATATGCTAAGGCAAAGATCTATTCTTGATGAATCAAATGCATAAACATTGCCTCCAACGTTGACCTCAAAGTCTGACCTGTAACAACCCTTGCGTGCTTCCTCTATGGGAACATAAACATAAGCAAAAAACCTTTAAAGATTTTATGGCTACGTTTTTCATTGGCTTTGCCAAAGTTTCTCCGAGTTACCGTTGAGCCAAAACCGAGATGGTAATATTTGGCTTTGTGAGCTTCAAGACTTAAGAGTAAATCTCATACTGTCCCTTGAAGTAAGCTGTCCAAATACCATACATAGCATTTGGTTCCAACAGGTGAATGACCATACATATTTAATCCTTTTGTGTTTTTCAACAATTCTGTCAAAGACACGCCTGGGTAAAAAATATGTAAGTTGTGCGAAGATATATTTGCTTTGATCCATGGATAGTTGATTGTTTACGTGCAAGATATCCATAATTCAAATCGTCACGCTATCAAAAATCGCTACAAGTACGATTAACAAAGAATTTCAAAGAACGTTTTTTAATTTTTAGTACCCATAGTATCAAAAAGTATAAAATAATTATCATTTTGTGTATTGATAAGTTTTTCTTCAACTAAGAACTTTAATTCGTTCGTATTTAATCATAAACCTAAAATTAATAATTGTGAGGCCTATTATTATTTTGTTTACTTTTTTATTCTTTGTTATTGGTTTGGCAACCGGGAAAAATAAAGTGATTAGCTTGTTAACTGAAAATAGAAAAACCCCCATTGGAATCGATCATACAGTTCTACGTTTTAGCTGGCAAACTATTTCTGATGAACAAGGGGTAATACAGTCAGCTATGGAACAATGAATACTTGCTCAAAATTTTAAAAAATCAGATGCGCTTGCCCTGCATCCTACTTTAAGGGCCCGGCACTATATAAAACATATCATACATTTTAAAACATGACAAAAAAACATTCCACTCCAGACAGTCCAATCAGGAAGATAAAATACCTTTATTTTTTCTTTTGGGCATTCATTCTTTTTCTGAGTTATGAGTATAATTCCTTTCGTATTGTTTCAGGCCCGAGCTTTGCACAATTTCAGAAACCTATAGAAAGCTTGATTGTTGGCCGGTTGGTCAGGTCAGAAAAAGAAAACAGTTTTTCTCACGGTGGGCTTTTGGGCTGGAACCATCCTGAAAAAGCACTATGTGACACAAGTAATTGGGAAAACGGAACCCCTCCGTTTAATCGCTTTACCGGCTGGGGCTATGAAGTTAAAAATCAAGCAAACAAATTTTCTTTTCAGTTTGACGCCTTGGAAAATAAGCTTGAAACAAGTGTATATGAACTGTATTATTCCAGCTCGGCAGGCCAGGCTTTTTTATATACTTTCCTGGGCAGGATACTGAATATAGAATGCATAAAAATAGTTAAAATGGCAAGAGTGCTCAATGCCCTTTTTTCAGCCCTGGTTTTAGCTTTATTTATAAGCTGGTTAAGTAGTTTTGGATATTTCGTGTCAATATTCACCGGCCTGGGCATACTGTTATCCTGTTGGCTGACTTTATATGGCCATAATATCTTTTTTATCCTGGGGCTGTTCTATTTACCTTTTATCTCATCGCTTTATTTTTTGAAAAATAACCGGGATACCTACCGGGTTGCGATAAGGCATGCGGTGCTAATGGCATCAACCGTTTTTGTAAAATGCCTCATTTCCGGTTTTGATTTTATAACCGTGACCTTACTCATGGGCTTTATCCCCATGTGCTACTATTTCATTGTACACCAATATCCGTTAAAAGGGTTTATCAGGCTGGTTCTGTATTCCGGGACTGGGGCAGCTTTAGGGCTGGCCTTTGCCCTTATAGTGCTTGCAGTGCAAATTAGTATTGATAAGGGGAGTTTTTCACAGGGAATGGATTATATCTTTTGGACCCTGGAACGCAGGAGCCATGGGACCAGCTCAGGTTATGACATACATATGGTTGATCAGAATATTTCAACTTTTAAAGTTATTATGGCCTATTGGCATACCCTTGTTTTTGATTTTGGGCACCTTAAAAGCATGGGGTACTTGCAGGTAAGGTTCAGTGAGATCAGTTCTGTTCTCTTTGCCCTTTCAATTGTTTTCCTGGCGGTTCCCGGTTGGTTCAAAAACAAGCAGGGCAACAAGGCATTGTTTATAAGCCTTTGGTTATCATTGCTCCCCCCGCTTTCCTGGTTAATCATTTTTAAAAACCATTCGCAGATCCATATGCATATGAACCCGGTGGTTTGGGGTATGCCTTTTCTCTTGTTCGCCTTTGCTTTTATTGGCCTTGCCATTCAAGAAGCAGTTTTCTCTATCGCTAAAACCACAGGAAAAAAAAGTAAAAAATAATAACACATGAATAAAAACCTGTTAAAAGGAAAGCCATCCCCTATTACAGTGACCATTTTCCCGGGAAAAGACCTCCGCAGGTTTAAGCATGGATTACTACTCTTTATAATGAGTTTTATCGCTTTTCGGAAGCTAGTGGTCCAATTCATAAATCCGAACCTCATTTTCATCCCTCTTTTTCCTTTTTGCTTCGTTAAAAAATCGTTTATCCGGCAGCTGCCGGACTATGCGCAGATTTTTCGCCTTGCATAAAGAAAAAATTGGAACAAAAATTAAAGGCACTTATTTATAAATTGAACCACTAGGCATAAGTATCTAAAAAGACCCCGGGCAATCTAATCAATTGCCCGGGAAATATAAAATAGCAAATTATATGAAGTACATGGTTTTGTGACTGAGAGGGCGAAGCCATGAAAAAAAGATAGAAAAAACAAGTTTGAACAATCAATTTTTTATAAACCACCAACAGGAATGAAAGCAAGGAGCAATAAACCGGGGTGTAGCGAATTTTATTTGCTGATATAAAATGCGGATAGAATCCGCATCACCCGGAGACTTTAATAAAAAAAGAAAGGAGGCAGGACATGTTCTAGTTTACAAATAAGC
Organism: Prolixibacteraceae bacterium; assembly: GCA_028282195.1. Lineage (GTDB taxonomy): Bacteria > Bacteroidota > Bacteroidia > Bacteroidales > Prolixibacteraceae > Sunxiuqinia. The sequence goes on along the minus strand of JANQII010000090.1, from coordinate 15,223 downwards.
TTAAAATACTTTTGTTACCCAATAGATTGCGAACGGAACAAAAGGCGTGCATACCCTCAAGTATGTTACGATAATAATTAAATAAAAAAGTGTAGCAGGGAAGGCCCTGCCACACCATAAACCGGGCAATGGGACAGCTAACAACAATGGCTCCTACTGCCCAAAACAAAAATAACGATTATGAATTCAAAAACTAAAAAAGGCTTGCGACTGGTCGCAGCGGCAATTTTTGTATTTGCCTTGCTGCTTAATATCAAGGTTACTTTGGATGACCCGTTTTTATTGCTAAGCGAGCAGGCGATGGCCGTAACGACATCTGGTGGTAGTAGTTCTTCAGCTACCCCTGGTAATTGGAAAGCTACATATCCGGAATGCGAATTCTCTGTTAGTATTGGTATCCCACCACTTGTAATAACCAAAACGGAGAAGGGAACATACAGGGTATGTTCAGAGGGAAGCGGTGTATGTTTGTTTAATGACGGTACTTGCTGCAAAAGGGCTTTTGGCATTTGCGTTCTCTAACCGTCATAAAATCAATTTTTATTAATTATTTTAAAAATGTCCCAAGAAGTCAAATATTAGTGGGGCTAAAGTAAGTGGTTTTGCTTTGCTACTCAAATATATGACTCTCTTGGGACAGCAAAAAAAGAAACATGAGATTATATTATTTAGTTTTGTTAGTTAGCATGTCATTGTTCGTTTCATGCAGCACATCAAATAGAGAAAATAAAACGACAAATAAGATCGCCTTTAAGGATATTGAAACATCAAATGCTGAAGAGATGCGAAAAACCGGTTTCAAGTCGATCAATATTGATATTAGCAATGATTTTAAAAACCTTAACATTGACCAGGCCATATCTGAAATGAAATATATCCCTCTTGAAACAACAGATAATTCACTTATTGGGAGAATTGATAAAATTATTATCGATAAAGGACAAATATTTATCCTCGATCAACATTTTGCAAAATCGATATTTGTTTTTGACAAACAGGGAAAACACAGCTATACAATTAACAAGAGAGGGCGTGGGCCAAAAGAATATATCAGAATTACTGATTTTATTATCAAGCATGATACAATCGTGATTTTTGATGAGTTTGGAAAAAAACTTCTCTTCTTAGATAGAAATGGCAATTACATTAAAGAGAAAAAAACAGGTTTCCGATTCCAGAGTTTTGCTGCTATCTCCAATGAAGATTATGTATTTGCAACTGGAAATAGCCAAAACTACTTTAATAAGGAAATTAATAACTATGGACTGCTAATAGGCACGTGTGATAGCATTATAAAGTATAAAGGTTTTAAAAATAATTCATTTTTAAAAGACTATGACAGGACTTTAACCAACCCCATAAAAACCTACAATGACCAAACTTTATTCTCTCCCTTACTATCAGGTTGCATATTTTCAATTAAGCCAGATGGGAGCTATATACCAAAATACAAACTGAGATTCAAAAATGGGCTCCCAGAAAACTATTCAAATGAAACAACCCCTGAAAATTTTGACAAATATTTGAAAAGGAACAAATACAGCTACTTTCATGGGGAATTTTATGAAAACAAGAGCCACCTGTTTATCCGGTATAACCCCCCTGGAAACTATTATGGATATGTGATTTTCAATAAACAAACCGGGCAAAGCCTTTGTTTTGACGGTACGTACTCCCCTGAAAAAAAATATTTGGGTTATTCTTCACCAAAGTTAGTTTACAATGAATTCTTTGTTGGACATTTGGAACCACATACAATTATAAAAAACAAAAAGGCATTGCTAAAAAATAATCCCGGATCAGTACATTTAACAAAACTTCTTAACACCATTAAAAATGAAGATAACCCAATCCTGATCCTGTATAAATTTAAATAAGAGAAAACATTGGTGTTACAAAGTTTGATCGGCAACTTACATATGCATATGTAAAACTAAATTAAACCATCTAGTAGTGAGTTTTTGAATTAACACATCACTCATAGGATAACTAAAGTACTCAATATCAACAGATTCATCCGATGAGTTTTTTAACGAAACTTTATGAACGCACTAGTATTTGCATCTTTTGAACAACCATCAAGATAAAATCATGAGAACCAAACTATTTATATTTTTTTCTTTTTTGACAATAAGCATTGTCTTTGTTTTATTCTTAAAATTCAAACTTACAAAATGTTCACCACAGGAAAAGAGAGAAAACAATCCTCTGCCATCATTTACTAGAAAAACCTTCGCTTATGATGAAGGGAAGATTTTCCATCTTGATAGCATTGATTTAAAGGCAAAGACAGGAATTGATTGTTTTCCAATGCTTATGTTGAGAATTAGTGAATTTCACTGCAGCTCATGTATCCAATTTGAGCTTGATAATTTGAAAGAATTACCGGAAGAGATAAGAAAACAAACTTTTATATTAACAACTTTTGAAAATTCCAGAACTTGGAATTCCTTAGCAAAAGGGCTTGGTTTAGGCTTACCTGTGATAAATACGACTATGGCTGAATCCCAAATTCATTTTGAAAAATACAACAGCCCTTATTATTTGGTAATTAATAAATACAATTGCCTTTCAAATTTTCATACTTCAAATAAAGAAGAAATAAAATCATCAATTGATTATTATAATAGCATAAGAAACCAGTTTCGAAATTTTCGATTACGAAAAGAAAACAATACTCCAGTAAAAATAAATAAGAGTTCACATGATTTTGGAAACATTGAAAAAGGAACAGAATATGTTACCTACTTTACAATCGAAAATTGTTCAAATACACCAGTTGAGATTGAAGATGTATTAGCCTCTTGTGGCTGTACTAAAGTTGAATGGGAAAGAAAACCTATAAAACCACAAAAGAAACTTAGGATTAAAGTTAAATACCATGCGAATGATACTGGAGATTTTTTTCAAAAGATTACTTTGGCTTTTAAAAACGGTAGTGGTATTAGAATTATTTCAATTAAAGGGAAGGTACTTTAGGGTATTCATTTTCAGGTGCAATGCAAATCACATGAATAATTAGCTAGTCTGCTCCAAACTATCTTAAAATTAGGAGTTATAAAATCTACCAACCTATTAAAAATTGATAGGTTTATCCTTTTTTGTTTTTATGATGCTCATCGCTAGTAGTGCGTTCATAAAGTTTCATTGAAAAACTCATCGGATGACTCTATTGACATCGAGCATTTTAGTTATCCTATGAGTGACATGTTAATTCAAAAAATGCACTACTATCCAGGTAAATTTTGAAGTAATCCCTCGGCACAACTTAAGCTTCATTTGTTAATTTAAAATCTTTTTATTGTGAAATACCCAATCATGGGGCTGGTGCTATTAACTGTTTTAGCCTACTCCCCTACTTTTTTAAATGATTTCCAATACGCCTGGGACGACCAGTGGCAGGTACTGGATTATGAATTTGTCCAGAGCCACTCTTTTCATGACCTGGCGTTTCATTTTACCCATTTTCACCTTGGGCAGTACATGCCGGTAAACACCTTGCTGTATATCCTGATATATAAGTTGTTCGGTTTTAACCCGTCGGCTTTTCATGCGGCAAGCCTGGTTGTCCACTGTGCCAATGTAATGCTGGTTTTTACGGTCCTGTCCAAAATCCTGCTAAAGGTAAAACCCAACTGGAAAACCGGGCGTGCAAAGGGCTTCTCTGTTTTGGGCAGCCTGGTTTTTGCCATCCATCCTTTGCAGGTTGAGTCTGTGGCGTGGATCAGTGCCTCCAAGGTTGTCCTGTATACCCTGTTCGTTTTGTTGGGACTACGGACTTACCTTAAGTATGTAGATAGTAGGAAAGTGCCATGGCTGTTTGTCATGGCCTTTTGTTACCTTTTGGCATATGGTTCAAAAGAACAGGCTATTATTTTCCCGTTGAACTTACTGGCCCTTGATTACATCCTGGGCAGGTTTAGGCCCGCACGCACCAAAAGGCAAATAAAAAAGGTCCTTATAGAGAAAGTCCCGTTTTTTGCCCTTGCTGTTTTATTGTATGCCTTTTCCATTTCCAATGACCTTGGGCAACTTAATATTGAAGGGTACCCACTTCATCAGCGGGCAATGTTTGCAATGAGCAGTTTTATGGACTATGTGTTCCGGTCTGTAGCCCCGGTCAAATTGTATTATTTCTACTTTTTTCCTATTGAACGGGGGGAACCACTGCCCGTTTATTTTTATGGGTATATTGTGCTTATCCTCATTTGTGCTGCCTTTTTATGGTACAACTACAAAAAGAACAACCGCTTGGTTATATTCGGGTTCCTGTTGTTTTTTATCAATATTGTATTGGTGCTGCACATTGTGCCCATGCCCCGGAAAATGATAACCGCCGACAGGTACATGTACTTAAGCCTTGTTGGCCTTGGGACTATGTTGGCATGGTTCGTGACTTACATTTATACAAAGTATCGTCGCTGGAGTAAGTTCCTTGCCCTGGGGGTAGCTATATGGTTCCTGTTTTTAGGGGGCTACTCGTTTATTCGTACCCGGGAATGGAAAGACAGCGGTTCCATAAAACAAAATGTAAAGGAATTGATTGAAAAGCGGAAGGCAGAAGGACTGCCTGCTGTTGATAACCCCCTTGAAAATACCCCAAATGAAAAAAAGTAAATTCTTCGTTTCGGTAGTTGTACCCTGTTACAATGAAGCTGCCAATATCCCCTTAATGGTAAGCGAACTGCAAAAACACCTGGGGACGTATAGTTATGAAATAATCTTGGTCGACGATGGGAGCAGCGATCCTTTACAGGAAGTATATGAGAAGCTGGCCAATAAATACGACGAGCTCAGGTTTATCAGGTTTACCCGTAATTTTGGGCACCAGGCCGCTTTGCAGGCCGGGATATGCCATGCCCGCGGGAATGCTATCATCACCATTGATGCAGACCTGCAGCAGCCCCCGTCGCTGATACCTGAACTAATTGGCAAATGGGGGCAGGGATATATGGTTGTGGAAGCTGTTCCTATTTACAGGGAGAGCATAGGCCTGTTCAAGAAATATTCATCCTATCTTTACTACTGGATATTGAATAAAATCAGTGAATATCCGGTTGTTAAAAGTGCTAACGATTATCGTTTAATCGATCAAAAAGTAGCAAACATCATCAGGCAGCTGCCTGAAAACCATCTTTACTTAAGGGGCTTGTATGCGTGGATGGGCTTTAAAAAAGGTTTTGTAAAGTACCACCATTTAAAAAGGCTACATGGTAAAACACATTACCCCCTGCATAAAATGATAAAACTGGCATTGAACGGGATCACATCATTAAGCATAAAGCCATTACGGTTGGCTTTGTTTACGGGCATTTTTGTTTCGTTAATTGCCTTTGTAATTATGGGCTGGGCACTTTATCTTGAATATTTTACAGAAAAAACAATACAAGGCTGGACTTCTACCATTATCAGTACGGTTTTCCTGGCCGGGGTGCAGCTCATTGTGCTGGGCATTATTGGCGAATACCTGGGTAAACTGTTCATGGAGAACAAGCGCCGCCCAAACTATATTATAGCCGCTAAGAATATCAGTAAAAAGGAAGATCTAAAAAAGAAAGAGAAAGAAGCGGAAGTAGTAGCTATAAACTAAGCAGTTATTTTAGCAATCATTGATTTAGCCAATCCATTCCAATATGGGATCGAGAGAGCGAAGTCGTAAAAAGTCCTCCATAATAACATATTTTAATGTGTTTATTATATGATAAATAAACTAAATACATAACGGTGAAGATACCAATCATAATCTCAGCTATACTGGTAAGCCTAACAGCTTGCCAGCCCAAACCAATCCCCCAGGGTGCACAACTAAGGTTTGAAACCCTGGAAGTTGACATGGGGAGCTTAGTGTACAAAGCTGATGCAACATGCAGTTTTGAGTTTTTCAACAGTGGAAAATCCCCTTTGTTGATCCAGCAGGTAAAAACCTCCTGCGGGTGTACCGTAGCCCAATGGGATAAGCGGCCGATAAAGGCAAATCAGCGGGGGAAGCTGTCCATCAAATACGACACCAGTCATCCGGGAAGGTTCAGGAAAACGATCACCGTTTTTTATAATGGGGAAGACTCGCCCCAGGTACTATCGATTAAAGGAAGTGTTGCCTATCCGGAAAACTTTAAAAAAATGAGAGGGAAATATTACACATACTATAGTTTAACGGCATTTAAACCCCAGTTTTGGTAGCTTCCCATCCCGGGAAGTAAAGGTATATATTTTGGGGGCAATGCCCCTTCTAATCTCTTACAGGGTTAGTTCCCCGCCGCTCTGCGGCGATTTTTCTATCTTTGGTATGCAATGGCAAAAAGTCGGTACATTCATAAGTCACACAATGTTTCAGTTTTGATTTATCATTTTGTATGTCCTGCAAAATATCGGAGAGTCGTATTTAATAGGAAGGTTGATGATTGACTAAGTTCTGGGAAGATAGTTTGAAGAGCAACTCTTCATTTACAGAATCGGATGTAGAGGAGCTCAAGAGCCACTTCTTTGATTTGTTTGATGAATTGAAAGAAATTGGACTTAATGAGGAAGAAGCTTTTTGGGTGGCATCCAAAAGGATCGGTAATGTTTCTGATATCGAGAGCGAATATAATGAGGTGAATAACTCTCTAATTCAAATAAAAAAAACCATTGTCATTTTTGCCGGGGTATTGGTCTATTTTTTATCTTATTATTTCCTGAAGTTTTCCTCAAAGTTAATACTTATTGCCGGGTTGAAATCTCGGGTTGACGGGAATATTACCACCAAACCTGTTTGCCATTTTCATAAGTAAAAATACGTTCTTGATTACCCCGAGTATGATTTTTCAAGTATAGTAATGCACCGGTTGGAATATTTTCGTAAACCAATGAGTCAGAGCACGCAATCTTTTTCCCTGCTGAAATCCAGTCGTTGTCAAGATAATATAGTTCATACAAATCTCCTTCCCGAATAAAGTTATCTCGATTTCTTGGAATATAAACTATTTTTGAAATTGATACAGATTTGCCAAAATCAAGCCCAACCCATCCATTAGAAGCATTTTTATAATGAAAGGAAGTATATGGATTCCCATCAAAGGCATTGGTATATTCATTTTTATTATTAAAATCATAATTATTGGGTGTGCCAATTATCTTTCCTGTGCATGCTGTAGTATCACTCTTATTCTCAAAGAACATGACCTCAGATACATCACAGTGGGAACCTGCCGGACCTTTGTAGCGCATATAACGATATTTTTTTTCTGAACTAATACTCAATGTATTCTTCAAACGGACAGGGCATTTGGTAATAACAGCAATTGTATCCGGGCAATTAAAAGATATATTGTTGCTCGCTTCAAAGACACCACCAACCATCAGTTTTGTAAACCCTTCATTGATATGTACTTCATATTTTGATAAAAGACAAATAGTATTTTTTTTCTTACCAGCTTTCACTAAATATATTTTACCTTCTGAACCCTCAACCTTCAAAGGATCGGTATAAAACTTTAGTTCATTGTTTTCCCAACCTGCGATTCTGAAAATAATATCTGATTTAATATTATCAAATCGAGTCTGCTCTTTATTGAATTTTGCCCAAGCTATCGGTATCCATTTCTCTTTTTGCGAGGCACATAAATAAACGATACCAGATCTTTTATTCGTTGTATTCCAAAGAGTATCATTAATATGAATTGAACAAACAGGATTCAAACTTGGATAAAGAAAAGTAACATCTTTGAATCTAGGATAAGCAAATATATGGGGAACCGAAGATGACAATTCATATAATTGTTTTTTCATATTTCTATTTAGACTAAATGTGTTACGATATATCTTTGGTGTTAGGTGTAGAGTTTCGTAAGAACTTAGAATTCCAATTTTCATATCGAGGTAGTCAGATGTATAGGTATTTCTATTAATATCTAAAATAAATGTCCAGAAATGCCCATCATTTCCCCTTGCATGAATTGGCATAAAATCTATACCACAAGGAATTCCTAATGACCTTAAAACATAAACTGTCAAATCGCTAAGTTCTCGACAACTTCCAGTTCGCCACCGTTCACATAAATCAGCTCCTATATGCGGTAACCGTGGTAAGCTTGTAGTAAAATGTTTCTCTCCTTCAGATAAAGAATCCAGAACTATTTTAGCTGCAAATAAAGGATCCGTGGCTTCTGGTGAATTCCGAAAAGAATCCAACAAATAATTATAATTCTCATACATCCGTTCTCTCCACGCAGATGGTCGTTCATTATCAATTTTATACGGAAGAATATATTCACAGAAATCATTAAATGACACATTTTTACCCCATGGCTGTTCTCTCCATGCTTTAAATGCGCATTCGATGTTGCTTATTAAATATTCGGATTTTATTTCTTGAATATCTGATTTAAAATTGAGCATATTTTGGGAAAAATGGCCATGTTCCATTATAAATGAATCCAACACAGCAACAGTTTCTTTTTTGCTTGTTGCTAATACTTCGAAAATCCCTAAATAATTATCCAACAATTCACCTTCAAAGTAATGATAATAAGGCATATTCTCAATTAAGAAACATGCAGCTCGGTATTTAAGGCTATCTGCAGAATTTTGCAAATAATACTCTAAAACTTTTTCCAGTTCGGCTCGGTTATTGCCGGCTAAGATTAACGCTTTATCTAATTCAGAAGACTTGCGATACAGACAAGAGTTGGCTAAAAAAACTAGTAAAATCAGGAGAGAGGTAAAATAATTCATTTCAGAAATATTAAATCTTAATTATAAATTACAATATTTGTGCTAGTGTGAAAAAAACTTTCCACAGTAATCTTTTTATAAGATACTAGGATTACTTGCGATTTTATAAACACTGGAATGAGAACATTGGTAGTACGTCTGAATTTCAGTATTTTGTAAATAATGATGAATATATTCATATGCAATATATATTTTATACAAATATGTATATTGTATTGTACTTATCCAAGAATTTGCTTTAGTGCTATAAACAGATAATACATTTGATGCCATCCCTCAATAAATAATTTGTTCTTTAAACTATAAAAATAAGACACGGTTTCATTACTTTCTAAACCTTCTTTCATGTTTTTGTTTGATCGATAAATTTTTCACTAGATTTAGCAAGCCTTACTTTTTAATCATCATATAATTTTTCACCATTTAATTATGTATGTATTCAAAACTTGTAAATTCCGTTTTTGGAAGCTTATTAAAAGCTTAAACTACTATATAACAAAAATCCATCACGCACCCTTTTATTCCCTAAAGGGACTCCCAGCGCACGGGATTGCCCCTTTAGGGGATAGGGGTGCGGAGGGAATAAGGATGCATAATTAACATTTTATGTTGTTATTCTTTTTGATGTTGAATTTTCAAATTCTGGGGGACTTAGTAGCTATTATTACAGTTAGAGAATAAACCTTATTACCTTATTGGGTGAAGCGGTTGGAAACCGCTTATTTACGGCGAATGGAATTCGCCATACCCTTTATAAATTTTCTCCTGGAAGAAAATTTATTTCCATCTAGATGTAATTATTGTTCCTTCCTGATGTAGAAAAAAGTCCTCCCTGTTTTCAGGTCATCAAAATTGTAGATTTCCTTATCGTGGTGAATGTAGTAGAATGCCAGCATGGCAATATCGCCACCACAAAAAAGAGAATGCAGGCACATAATGCTCAAATAAAAGTAGGCAAGGGGTGATGACCAAAATGCAATGGTTAAAATGATGGTTGCCAGTTTGACTGTAATAAATGGAGCCAGTGCCACAATCCGAAAAGATGGAAAGTCAATTACCTGGCGGTCAGCAGCTACATAGAAAATAAACTTTCGCCAGATAGCACCAACTGAAAGGTTTTTTGATCCTGTAAGCCAGTAAGCAACTGCATGAATAAATTCATGGATGATAACCAAAAGTGTTACAGAGAAAAGAATAGATGCGCCAATAGCCAGAATTGGTTCGCTGATGCCCCGGGTTAATTGGATAATACTTTTTGCCAGAACAAAAAAAAGCAAAGCCATCATAGCAATTTGGTAAATGCCGTAAGTTTTAACCAGGTTCTTTTCATTCATCACCTGATCCATTACAAACTCCTTTATTTTGCTGTGTTCAACTTCGGCAAGCAATTCAAAATCATCATTCCCAACAATATCTTCAGGCCTTAGTTTCATTGCTTTTCATTTTTAAGAATTGAAATGATGGCTTTCATGCTCATTAACCTAGAGATAAAAGCATAAACAAATCCGGATAAAATAACCAGGCCAAATCCATAAATCCAGTTATCAATAAACAACGAAACTTTGCAGATGATGATAGTAAATAATGTAAAGCCAACCAGTTTTAAGATCAGTACATAATTCATTTTCAACTTAAAAATAAATACCGCAATAATAAGCTGCGAAATAGCCGTTAGTATTTGTGTGGTCAAACTTGCATAAGCAGACCCCATTGCATGAAGTTGGGGAATGAGAATCAGGTTAAGGCTTATATTGATGAGCATCCCTGCCGATGCCATGATGTTGAGTTGCTTGAGGCTTCCGTTTGCTGTGAGCAGTGTCCCAAAAATATAGGTGGTTGCAATGCCAATAAAGCCAATCATTAAAATTCCAAAGATTGGGGCAGAAGCAGTGATATGTTCTTTGTAAAGCAATTGCATGATTTCGTTTTCATAGAAATTGGCTGAAACACCAATTATTATGGCAGGAACAATGATTAGCAAAAAGGCAAACTGGATCATTTGCCCAAGCTCTTCTTTCTTTTTAATCATTTTTGAAAAAATTGGAAGCAAAAGTCCGGCAAACAAAACACCAAACATGGCAAATGCATCAAGCAGGCGAAATGCCTGTGCATAAATCCCGGCTTGTTCTTTTCCAATTGGGTCTGGTAAAATCCTTTCTAAAAGAACAGAATCCATGCGGTTGTAAAAAGACATGAGTAAAATAAGCAAGGCGTATGGATAGCTTTTCCGAAGAAAAACCAGGAAGAAACTAAAATCAAAGCGGAAGCGTATTTTTCCTGAATGAAAGAGAACGGCTAGGAAAGTAATTAGGCTTGAAACGGCATAAGCCGCTGTTTGGGCATATACAAACCACTCGATAGAAAAGTAACCGCCAAACCAATTCGTGAATAGAAGGATTCCGCAGAAGACAATCATTAAACTGCGGTCAAGAACCGAAAGCAGACTATCGGTTCTGAAAAAATGTAACCCGCTTATGTTCGAGCGTAAGTATAGCGTAAATGAAATAAGAAACTGATTAAAAATTAGGAAGAACAAAAGATGAAACTGAACCTTGTTGTATCCAACTATGGCAGCAATTAACAGACAGACTACCGCATAAACAATGGCAAGCAGGAACTTGAGCCCAACAATGTTACTAAGGTGCTTAGCAAGTAATTTGTGGTTTTGGGCAATGTTTCTGTTGTTGAAATTCGTGATCCCCAAATCAAGTAAGATATTCAGGATCATGGAAAAATTCAGCAATGAAAAATACAAGCCGTAACTTTCTGCACCTACTATATTTTGTACAGTTCGGTCAATCCCAAATATCCAGAAAGGCTTGATTAAAATATTCAGAAAAAGTATCAGTAGTAAATTTGTAACAAACTTTCGTTTCAAAGCCCGTTTCTTTAGCAGATTAATTTTGATAAAAGTAAGCATTTTTTGTGCAGACTTTGTACATTTGATTTGAAAACTGACAAATCAGGAAATTAGATGGTCATAGCTGTAAATACACGCTTATTGCAAAAAGGGAAACTGGAAGGAATTGGTTGGTTTACCCGTGAAACCTTGTTGCGAATAACCCGAAATCATCCCGATCATCAGTTTATCTTTATTTTTGACCGGCCCTACGATGAAGAATTTATTTTCTCTGATAATATAATTCCGGTGGTTGTACCACCAGCTACACGCCATCCTGTACTTTGGTATTGGTGGTTTCAGGTTCAGGTTCCACGTGTGCTTAAAAAGTATAAAGTTGATTTGTTCCTTTCACCTGATGGGTATTTGTCCTTAACGACCAAAGTGAAGCAGTTGGCTGTTATCCATGATATAAACTTTGCTCACCGCCCCCAGGATTTGCCTTGGATAACAGCGAAATATTACAATTATTTCTTTCCGAAGTTTTCAAGAAAGGCAAAGCGCTTAGCAACAGTTTCGTATTATTCAAAAGAAGATATTGTCCGTACCTATAAACTCGATCCTGAGAAAGTGGATGTGGTTTATAATGGTGTGAACACGTTGTATACTCCAACCAGCGAAGGAGAGCAGATTAAAACCAGGGAAAAATATACATCAGGAGACCCATATTTCTTATATATTGGTTCACTACATCCCCGAAAAAATATCTGTGGTTTGCTTCGTGCTTACGATGCTTTCAGAACAACGGTTGAAAAGCCAATTAAGTTGGTGATTACCGGAAGCGGAATGTTTAAAACCCGCGAAATTGAGAAGACTTATGAAGGTATGCGCCATAAAGATGGTGTTATTTTTACGGGGCGTTTGTCAACTGAAGATTTACACCAGGTTTTAGGAGCTGCTCTTTCATTAACCTTTGTACCTTATTTCGAAGGTTTTGGTATTCCTGTTATTGAAGGAATGAGTGCAGGTATCCCGGTAATTTGCTCCAATACGACTTCGCTGCCTGAGGTAGGAGGCAATGCTGTATTGTATTCTGATCCGTATGAAGTAAGTCAGATTAAAGATGCTATGGTTCGGGTGGCTGAAGATGCTGATTTAAGAAATGAACTAATTGTAAAGGGAAGGGAGCAGTTAAAAAAATTCAGCTGGGATAAAACAGCGGAGCAGCTTTGGGGAAGTATCCAGATTTGCTTGAATACCTAGCGGATTTCGGGAGTTTCGAGTTTGATAATAAATATATTGAAATGATTTAGCGTAGCACCGGATTGCATCCGGTGATTTTTTAATTTAAAAATGAGCCAAGAGAAAAAAGCCCTGGAATTATTTTTGGAAGAAGGACGCATTGAAGCCGGTTGCGATGAAGCCGGGCGCGGATGCCTGGCCGGTCCTGTGGTTGCGGCAGCTGTTATTTTACCACCCGATTTTGAAAATGATTTACTCAATGACTCTAAAAAGCTTTCCGAAAAACAACGTTATTCACTTCGTCCAATTATTGAAGAGCAAGCTCTGACTTATGCTGTCGGTATTGTAGATAATGAAGAGATAGACAAAATCAATATTTTAAATGCATCATTTCTGGCTATGCACCGGGCGGTTGAACAATTAGTTCAAACGCCTGAGCATTTGTTGATTGATGGAAACAGGTTCAGGCCCTATCCTGAAATTAACCATACCTGCGTAATTAAGGGCGATGGCAAGTTCTTACCCATTGCAGCGGCTTCGATACTTGCCAAAACCTACAGAGATGATATTATGGATGAGCTGGATTTAGAATATCCATCGTATCAGTGGTGTAAAAACAAAGGCTATCCTACGAAAGCACATCGGGAAGCAATTCAGGAGGTGGGTGTTTCGGATTATCATCGAAAAAGCTTTAGACTTTTACCCGATCAGCTTACCTTGAATTTCTAATTTTTCCATTAGGCAAGGTTATTTTTTGTGGTTTTAAGTAAATTTTTTGTGTTAATAAGCCTATATTTTCTAATAATTGTTAATAAGGCTTTTAAATGTGTAGAGGTATTTGCATTTTTGCCTGACGAAAAGACAACAAGTTTTTGCTTAAACCAAACCAACTTAATAATACATGAAGCCGATATATCTTCTTTTTACTTTTTTATTTATTTTCTGTTTTTCATTAACATCTTTCTCAAAAGTTCCTGATGGGACAACAATCGATGTAAATGTTTTTTTTGATACTGGGAATCAGATTGATATCAATCATATCCGTCAGGAAATTAAGCATATTAACTTTGCCAGGACCAGTGAATCTGCAAATGTGCATTTAATAAGTACGCTTGATCGCACGGGAGGAAAAGGCCGTAAATATGGTTTTTATTTTATCGGCTTGAAAGAATTTGAAGGCCTTAACGATACCTTATATTATTTTTCAACCCCTGACAAAACCGGTTCTGAAATTAGGGATGATTATACCAATATTCTACGAATGGGGCTTGCCCGTTACTTGGCTCATGGTTCACATATTGTTGATGTCAAGTTCAATGGTGAGAATTCAATGACCCCACAAGATGTTGAAGATAAATGGAACAACTGGGTCTTTGGAATTCATGCAAGCTCAAATGTTAATGGAGAAGAAGCTGAACGCGAATTTGATTTAGATATTGCGATTGATATTGAACGGATTACCCCGGAGTGGCGTTTTGAATTTGATATTGATAACAATTACGATGAGGATTGGTATAAAAGGGATGATGAAGAAATAGTTGCAACCCGAACCAGAAGAAGTTTTTCCAGCCTTATTGTAAAGAGTATCGGTGATCATATGGCAGTAGGGTTAAAATCAGGAATATCATCAAGTAGTTATAGTAATATCAAATCAAACTACTGGGTACAACCCGCAATAGAATACAACCTTTTTCCTTATGAACTTTCTAGTAGAAGACAACTTCGTTTTTCCTACTTTATAGGCTATAATGGCAGGAATTATGTTGATACAACGATCTATAATAAAATCGATGAAGACTTATTTCGTCAGACTTTTGCGATTGCATATAAAGTAAAAGAAAAGTGGGGCTCTGCTTATACTTCAGTTTCCGCCAAAAGTTATTTTCATGATTTTGAAAAGAATAGCCTGGCCATATACTCCGGTTTGTATTATCGTGTTTGGAAAGGTTTATCCTTAAGTGTTTCCGGAAATTATTCAATTATTAATGACAGGCTTTCCATTGCAAAAGGGGATGCTACGCTTGAAGAAATATTATTGAGGCAAAGGCAACAGGCAACCGCATACAGGTATCAGTTTAGGCTTGGGTTGTCGTTTACTTTCGGATCCATGTTCAACAATGTGGTTAACCCCAGGTTGAAAGGGTAAATAATCCCGGAGTTATCCCTGAGTTGATTTAAACCATCAGTATAACAAGCATATAGTTCGTGTGTTTGCTTATTCCAAATTTGAATACAGTTGAAGACTTTAGGAAACAGTAGAATACAATTGTTTCCCATCGTTTTCGATTACTTCCTATTGCTTTCACCAAAGATTGAAATAAAAAACAGTCTCTAAGAAGCTGTCTAAATTTTATTTTTTAGAATTATTAGTGCGTATTTTTTGGTTAGGCAAGGCGAATTTGACGCGAATAGTACCCACTATTTAAGGAA
>JANQII010000089.1 GCA_028282195.1 Prolixibacteraceae bacterium | reverse complement strand
GCACTGCCCGTTTCGTTGAAGTGCCGTATAGCCATATTACCACTCTACCTGGTAGTTTAATTAATTCAATAAAACCAACCCGGATTATGAAGTGATCCTATTCTTTCTTCTTACACCCCCAAGTGCCTGATAACATACAGGATATCGTCTACCTTAAACCAAACTCAAGCTATATCTAAATTTTTAGCGTCTTTGCCTGTTTCTTTTAGCCTTTCTCCTTGGTTTAGGCGGACGATTTGACGCGATATTTTCAGACCTTGGAGGGTTAGCAACACGCTCCACTTCCAGTTTGTGCCCATCAATCTTTGACTTCTTCATTGATTTTATCAATTCTTCTTCGTAACGAGAATCGATTTCAAAGAATGAAAATTTACGCTGAATATCTATTTTTCCTATTTCAATATTCTTTCTTCTAAGATTATCATTGATTAAACCCAATAAACGAGACGCATTCAGGTTTTGTTTTTTCCCGGCATTAATAAACAAGCGTGAAAATTCTACAGACTTTCTTTTATCAAAGGATCTCTTTTCTTTTGCCTGAACATTCAGGTCCCGTGCGTCTTTATAATAGGCTAAAAAACGATTGAACTCTACAGAAACGAAGCGTTTCAAAACTTCCTGGCTATCAAGTCCCTCCAGTTTTTTCATTATTGCAGGAAGATAAGGGTCAATTTTCGAATTATCTACTTCCACCTGCGAAACCCGATCAATTAAATGCATGAGTTGAACTTTGCAAATCTCTTCTCCTCCGGGCACTTGTTTGCGTTCAAACTTCTTGCGCGATAATTTTTCAATTTTCTTTAGCTTACCTGTTTCACGCATGTGCACTATTGAAACAGAAATACCACTTTTCCCTGCTCTCCCGGTTCTTCCGCTTCTGTGAATGTATACTTCAGGATCATCGGGCAAACTATAATTAATAACGTGGCTCAGGTTATTTACATCCAAACCACGGGCAGCAACATCGGTAGCTACAAGCATTTGCAAATTCTTATTTCTGAATTTGCTCATTACATGATCGCGCTGAGCTTGCGACAAATCCCCATGAAGCGCATCAGCATTATAACCATCCGCCATAAATTTTTCTGCAACATCACGGGTTTCCATTCGTGTACGGCAAAAAACAATAGCATAGCAATTTGGATAATTGTCTGCTATACGTTTCAACGTTAAATATTTATCTCTGGCAGAAACGAGATAATAATGATGTTCAACATTTTCAGCACCAGCATTTCGTCTCCCGACAGCAATTTCATCCGGTGAATGAAGATATTTGCGGGTCATTTCAGCAATCTCCCTTGGCATGGTAGCCGAAAAAAGCAATGTTTGCTTTATTGCAGGGGTTTCAGCCAGAATTGCATCCATCTCGTCTTTAAAACCCATGGTAAGCATCTCATCAGCTTCGTCTAAAACCAGCCAGCGAATTTTACCCACATTTAAAACTTTACGACGGATCAGGTCTTGTACGCGTCCGGGGGTTCCAACCACAATCTGTCCCCCTTTTCGAAGATCGCGTATTTGTTTACCGATATCTGCACCACCATAAACAGAAATATTTTTTGAACCTTTCAAATACTTCGAAAAAGCATCAAGATCCCTGCTAATCTGCAAACACAGCTCCCTGGTTGGGCATAAAATCAAAGCTTGTACATCATTGCTCTTCAAATCAACATTGTGAAGCAAAGGCAATCCAAAAGCTGCAGTTTTACCTGTCCCGGTTTGCGCCAAAGCGATTAAATCGTTCTGATTATTTAATAAATGTGGAATTGTTTTTTCCTGAATAGGAGTTGGTTCCTCAAAGCCCATTTCTGTAATGGCTGTGAGAAGTTCAGGCCTTATGCCTGTCTTTTCAAAAGCTGTCATTCTGTAATTATTTTATAGAAAGGCAACATGCCTTTCCCCCCAAGTAAGCACAGATGACAATTAAATTTATTTCTCAACAGACCCCTTCGCCATCGATGCAAAAATTGAGCTGCAAAGGTAATTTTATTTTTTCAACCACATCATGACCAGAAATTATAAGTAGAAAACTTAAGATACCATTCACATATATTCAGAAATTGCTAAACAACATCCTTTTAATCTACTGAAAATAAACTACAAAAGAGATTTTATTTGTAACTTGAATAAGCCGAAAAGCAAAAAAATGGGACATTCTTATCAGTTTATATGCAAAGATTGCAAAACTTCACAGCAGCTTTATGAAGGTTGGGGATTTATGGTTCATGACCAAGCTGTTTCTGATTATTTGCAATCTTCCCAGCTCAAACTCCATTACAAAACCCATCAGAAAATTTTACAACTAAACAAAACCCACAAGAACCTTCATCTGAAAATGGAATACCGAATCTTCAGATGCCGGAAATGCCTTCAAGTTTCAGATCGTCTTTTTGTGCAGGTTATGCAAGAAGACAAAGTGCTGCATAAAACAAGATTTAAATGCTCTTCCTGCAAAATTACTTTAACGCACACCAATATACACAGCCTTAAGTATGCAATCTGCCCCAAATGTAAAAGCAACAGGTTTAAAAAGAGTAAAGAGCTTGTTCTTTGGAATTAACTTTCAAAAGCTTTTCTTTATACCAATCAAATTCATTTGTAGTGAAATTAGTATTGGTTGCACTTATTGTTTTTTTGCTTAATGTTCCTTTTGGGGCTTTAAGGGCCAGGCATAAAAAATTCTCGTTTATGTGGCTTTTATACATACATTTACCTGTACCAATCGTAATTTTGATCAGAATTTACAGCGATATTGGTTTTGCGTTATACACCTATCCAATTTTGGTTGGGGCATTTTTTTTAGGGCAATTTGTTGGGAGAAAGTATCTCCCTGTAAAGAAAAAAGCTGAAGAATAAGTTAATTTTCGCCTTTAAAGAATCGAGTATACAATTTCACATGACTGGCATACCATCCTTTATTCGATATCCGACTCCAAAAGTAATTTCTTTTTTCTTTGGAATAAACAACTTGAAATATCAGAAAAACGTAACTCGCAATTATTCTTTGGTACAAAAAAATCAAGGTATGATAAACCTTATAGAAATATTTTGTCGAAAGATTAAGTTTTTGTTTGGTTTTTAGCAGCTTTAAAGCATAATTCTTTTCTGAATAAAAACGGTTAATCCCCAATATGTCCCCACATATTGTAAAATATGCCTTGACTTTATTTTGTTTTCTAAAGCTACTTACTACTTCCTTCAGGGAAACCCGTTTTGACAATAAATACAGGTCATATACATCCCGTAAAGACATAAGCCCCAGCAGGTAGCCTTCATTTGCAAGTTGCCCATGCACGAAATTATGAATTGTTTTATGCCGGTCAGAAGGAACAATTCCCCATGAATATTTTTTTGCTTTATTCATTTCCTCCCGGATCATTTGCGAATTAAACAGATCCAAATACTTCTTATCTGTGGGTAATCTGTGCAACTCAATATATGCAGGATAATCGGGATGGCTCATACTGGGGTAGTGTTTGGATTTTTTCACGTCACCCCATTGGGGCACTTCATAAGCCTTTATATAACCTGCCTTTAAAAGCAACTCCGCAGCATCCAGGAATTCATTATCGCTTACCAGAAAATCAATATCACCCATCAATCTCTCCCCAATATCACCATAAAGCCCATCCAACAGGTTCGCTGAACCTTTTAAAAAGATAGGTTTTATATTGCCTTCTACCAATATATCAGCAATTTGCCTGGTCTGCTCCAACAATCCTTCATTCCTGGAAACATTTAATCTATAAATCTTTTCAAGATGAGAAGACAGTTCTTCCTGAAGTTCTTCAAGAATATTGTGTTCCTTAAATTTAAGGTAAATTGTTTGCAGGACAAGGTGGCCGCTACAAACAAACACGAACCTGTTCAAATCAAAATCCTCAGAATTTATCGTCCGGATTACTTCTTCCCTAAAATCAGGTTTCTCATCCAAGGCCAGACAATGCCCTGCAAAATATAAAAGTTTAAGATCACTCATCTTCAAAAAGCTTGGTTATGGCCTTCAGTGCATCTTTATAATCCGAATAGGTCAATTTATGAAACGAGAGGTTCTTTAACTGCTTAAAGAATAACTTCACATTCTCAGCTTTTGGTGGAACCCAAATTTGTTCCAGGTATAATTTAACAGCATCTGCTAAATCCATTTTTTCAAACGAAAAATCTGCCCCGGCACTATATTTAATGAATACAATCTCATTAGCCGGATACACCATTCCCATCTTTTCATTTAATATGGGTAAATACCGAACCGTTTTCTCCGGATTTATATATACTGACTCTTTTGCCTTCAATTCCGGATAAAAATCAGTTAACAACTGAACAGCACCTTCCTTAACTGACATTGCAGCAGGAAAAGGATAGGCATTGCCGGAATACTTATCGAACGGAACGTAGTCATCAGAAATAAGGTGATACCCCTTTGCCTGCAATAAGGCCGCCATCGTTGTTTTTCCACTTCCAGGTGCAGCCGAGAATAAAATCGTTTTTCTTCCATTGGTAACTGCCGAAGCATGAACAGTCATCAACCAGTCTTCATCTGTTTTTCCATGCATTCTGTTGATTAACTGAAAAAATATAGCACCTTTCACATAGGCACTTTCATCATTGTACCACACCCCCTTTACTTCTCCATCAAATTCAAGAATAACTTTATCTTCATGACTGGAAAGCTCAAAGCATATATCCTGTCCCCCTGCTTCCACCGCCAAGTGCTCCATTAAGGGATGGATATAATCTTCAAGCCAATTTGTTCCATAACTGAATTTAATGAATTTATCCCCGAGCTGGTAAGTATAAACCGAATAAGGCACAAAATCAAAATCACCAGCCTGCGCCATAACACGATCCAATTCCGGATCATACTCCAACGGCTGGTTCATCTCGTCAATCCGGGCATGCATATCCTGTACAAAGGTCATGCTTTCATCCAAACTTATACCATAAATTTCAGAAAACTCCTCCGCAATTTTGCCAAAAGGAGTGGCTGCATTTAACTTCTCAAAAACAAGCCATGCCGGCTCTTCCATCTGAAAATACAGATCGCTGTTTTCAAACCAGACCAGATTATTCTTTTCCAGTTTCATCTTTAAGTGCGGGATATCTTGCATGAATACGATATGTTATTAAAATACAACAAACGAGTTATAAAATTATCTACAAATAAAAATAAAATTCCCTGAAATAGCACGCTACATTGAGACTTAATAAGTTTTCTATAAATCTAACAACTAACCTTTTCCCAAAATTAAGTAAAATCACCTATTGTCAGGAATGACATATAGCTACATATTTGTAATAGAAAATTTTACCTGTTTTAGAAAAGAAATTTAAAAACTTTGAGAAATGGAAAAAGATAACAAACACTCAAACGAGTTAAAAGAAAAAAAGATTACCCGTAAACAAGCCATAAAAAAAGCGGGACTTGCAGCTTTTTCTGCTGCTACTTTGATGGTTCTGTTAAGTGAAGAAGCAACAGCCAGAAAAAATAAAAGAAGAGGAGTCAGAAATTGTGTAGGCGGACATTCTTCTTCTTCAGGTAGTAGCAGTCGCAGTGACTGACAGTGGTTATCACGCTAACGGTGAGTGGCATGATAATTAGCATATAATTGAAGCTTGTTTCAGAGCCACTTTCGATATAAAGAATAAATACCCGGATGCTTTATTGATATAAGTATCCGGGCATTTATTTTTGTCAAAATTTTCACGAATGTTAAGTAGATAGCACAATCATTGTTCACAATAATATATCCTTTCTGGCGAATAACCCGTTTATTGAAGGCAGAATGTTTATTTCAGAAGAATTCTTGCATTGCAATTTTCGTAGTCTGTTTTACAGGTTAGCTTTCAATAAGCTCACATTGCAAATTATCCCAATAAAATATAAACTTTATTGGATAGCTTGGATTTATTTTTTAGTTTTAACCGCTTTTATGCTCAAGTACCTTAAGATGCAAACAACTATTTCTACTTCAAATCCCCAACCAAGGAAAAAATACAATTTTGGGAGATTTTTATTAGGCATACTACAGTCAATTGTTACATTGAGCTTAATCTTTTATTTTTCCACAATTATTGAATCTATCGTCTCTTATGCTGCCGACAGGCTAAGCCCGGACGGGATACTTTTGCAAAGCACCGTTTTTGACATTAAGTTTTTTCTATTTTCAATTATTATTGTCAGCACCATTTCAAATGTATTTATTTATCCTAGACTAAAACGGTTACTTCGGAAAGCCACCGATTTGGTTATTGATCGAAAAAAATCAATACAGTTTTTCACTAATGATGAACTTTGTGAAGATAAAGAACTAATAACCAATCTTTTTTCTTATGGCTCGGCATTTGCGTTTTGCTCCTTTTTTGTATTCATGATAATCGGCTCCCCAATCCAGGAAGGCTACGTTGAGGAATTAACATCAGTATTATTCTTTCTTTCGGGTGTAATTTTACTATCTGCAGCCATTGTTTTACACAAAAGTCCTTATAAGTTTTACAATAAAAAACATATTCAAGGATTACTTATAATCCTTTCCCTCATCTTATTTCTTATTTTTGGTGAAGAAATGAGCTGGGGCCAACGGATTTTCGGATGGGAATCGACCGGGGTTTTTAAAGATTATAATTATCAGGAAGAGACAAATATCCATAATTTTCTAAACCCGATATTTAAATATGCCTATCCCCTCGTTGGGTTCAGTACCTTTTTCCTTCTGTTTTTTGCCTGGTCTTTCCCTCAAAAAAACAGAAGTTACCTCATAAAGCTGTTCACGCCCCATCCTAGCTCTTTCTTTTTGTTTGCACTGGCAATGGGGGCTGGTTTTGAAGGGCATAGCGAATATTTCGAATTATTACTACAGGTAGCCATCTTACTATACTCCATACGAATAAGGGCCTGCTTAAAGCAGCCCAATATCAAATCCTTACAATTTGATAAAGAAGAACCAATTAGTCATACAGCTGAAAATTAAATATCCACCCTCAAAGAAGGTGGGTTTGATTTGCACCCATAGGGCGCTTAAAAGGAAAACAAGGATCAGTTCATAATTAGGGTGGGTTACTGTCGGTTTTCTTTGTGGAAGTTTCGGGTTGCAAGTTTCGGGTTAATGGAGACTGTGACCGAGACTGGAAACGGGTTTTTGAAGCAACAGGTTGTAAGCTTCAAAGAATAAGCACTGGGGCAATATTCAAGAAACAAATCCCAAATTTTAAAATCAAGGACCCAACCATCGGGACACAATTGCCAATGACCAATTATCCCCGGTAACGAGTATCCAGCATCAAGTATCTGAAATCATATCCCGTAGGGGTTTAAATAGTTGTAGCAACGGGATATGTGACAAGAAATCAGGTGAATTCAATGGAGTGTTCGAAGTATTGAACATTTCATTCGCCGCATGGAAAACGTGTTTTAAACAAATAACCAATATCCAATAATCAAATCCCAAAATCCAACCATTGAGGACACAATTGCTAATGACCAATTATCCAGTATCCAGTAATGGGCATCCAGGTTCAAGGATCAAGAATCAAGTTTCCCGTATCCAGGATCATAAATTCAACAAAGTTACGGCTCAGTTTAAGAAGTTGTGGAGCAATATAAAATTTACGAGCTTTGTTCCTTTTA
>JANQII010000088.1 GCA_028282195.1 Prolixibacteraceae bacterium | reverse complement strand
GCACTGCCCGTTTCGTTGAAGTGCCGTATAGCCATATTACCACTCTACCTGGTAGTTTAATTAATTCAATAAAACCAACCCGGATTATGAAGTGATCCTCCATCCATCCAAAATCAAACCTAAAAGTAAAAGCCTCCCGACAATTGCCGGAAGGCCTTTTTTGATTGATGATATATAGTGGTAATACCTGAATTGATTTGAACTAAAAACCCTCTCTCAAATCGCTTCGGCATTAAAAGTGCATTGAAAACTGAACCCCAAATGAAGGCGCCAACCGGTAGCCATGCCTGTATCGTTCAAAAACTACATCGCCATACCTGTAATATACATGTCCACCATGTCTGAACCGTTCGCATCTATGAGGTAATCTTTCAAAGATGATATGTCCTGGTAATTCAACTCTTACATAACCAATTCCATGACGGTGCCTGTAGTAATGACCTCCGTAGTAATAGTAATCGCAGTCATGATGCCTGAATCGGTAAGGTGACCTGTGAAACTTGCGATATACCGTTCCATATCTCGGATGATAATAGCGATGATGATGGTGACGCTTGTAATACCTGTAATAATTATCGCCATAATAGTGATGATGCTTATGGTAATAAGGTTTGTGGTATTTGTGGTGCTTATGATATTTGTATGATTTATGGTGGCCATCCCAATGTCTGTTACGCTTGTAATGCCTGTCGTGGCCATATTTCCAATCTTTGTGTCGATATTCCTTTTCGTATCTGTTACCTATATCGTTACGACGATGCTTGTATCTAGCATGTCGATCACTCTTATTATAACGATCGTTTCTTTCATATCGGTCATGACGGTCATTTCGGTCGTGTCTGTATTCTCTTCGTTGCGCTTCTGCGTCTAATCCTGTAGTAACTGCTGCAAGTGTAATCAGCAATGCAATCAGTCTAATTTTAATTGTTTTCATGGCTTCCAGTTTTAATGTTAATATTCAATTTTCTGGTGCCTGCATTTACCGGTAATCAGTTATCAGGAACATTGCAAAGGCTGTGCCAAAGTCGTACAACCCTGGTTTTATGAACCTTACAATACGACCCAAATTCAGCCAGCTTACTTATTCTATGCCTTACACAGCTTCTTCGTCATTCCGGACGAAGCAAAGCGAAAATCCGGAATCTGCTTCGAATTACTCTCTCTTAATAGTTTGGATGATCATAAACGGAGAACTTATTACTAAGTACATAATAGACGGAGATCCCGGTCTGCGCCGGGATAACTATTGAAAATTTAATTTATACATATGACTTGTGACCAACAGCTTAAAGCTGGATTAAAAATGTTACTTTTGCTGAAAATTTTTCAATGGGAAGAATATTGGCAATAGATTATGGCAAAAAAAGGGTTGGGCTTGCGGTTACCGATCCTATGCAGATTATTGCCAATAAATTAACCACGGTTCCTACCCATGAAATATGGGATTATCTGAAAGATTATTTTCAGAAAGAAGAAGTGGAAAAAGTTGTGGTGGGTTATCCGAAGCAAATGAACAATAAACCTTCCCAGTCCGTTTTGTATATCAACCCGTTTCTGAAACGATTTCAAAAACTATATCCCGATATGGCAATTGAACTGGTTGACGAACGGTTTACATCAAAAATGGCTTTTCAAACTATGATTGATGCTGGGTTAAAAAAGAAAGACCGCCAAAATAAGGCAACAATAGATGCAGTAAGTGCAACCATTATTTTGCAAACTTACATGCAGCAACAAAAATTTAAATCATGATTTATCCGGTTACAGTTTTCGGTGATCCCGTTTTACGAAAAGTAGCAGAACCTATTGAGAAAGATTTTGATAATCTGGATGAGTTTCTTGAAAACATGTGGGAAACCATGTACCATTCAGATGGTGTTGGATTGGCTGCTCCTCAAATCGGGAAATCAATTCGTGTTTTTGTAATCGATGCCAGTAGCGGTGCTGATGAAGAACCGGAATTGGCCGACTTTAAAAAAGCTTTCATTAATCCTGAAATACTTGAATTAAACGGTGATGAATGGACAATGAACGAAGGCTGCCTTAGCTTACCGGAGATTAGGGAAGATGTTTCCCGACCTGAAACGGTAAAGATTAAATATTTGGATGAAAATCTGGAAGAACATGTTGAAGAGTTTGGTGGTTTTGCTGCGCGTGTAATTCAACATGAATACGACCATTTGGAAGGAAAGCTGTTTGTTGATTACCTTAACCCTCTGAAAAAGCGTCTCCTAAAAAGTAAACTTACTGCCATCTCAAAAGGGAAAGTACACACCAGCTACAAAATCCGTATTCCGGGGAAGAAATAGAAAGGGAGGTGTCATTCCAGCGAAGGCAGGAATCTGCTTCTGATACCAAACATAAGCTTTCAGTAACTTGACAGAGATCCCGAAACACCTGCCTGACGGCAGTCAGGAGTTGCCAATGACAGGTTCTTGTTCAGTTGTTTCAACACTGTCAGGTCCTGTGAACGCTGACAGGTTTGGGGGAAAGACAAAGACCTGTTAGTGTGCTTGCACCTGACAGGGTCTTATAATGAAAACATAACTGTCATTTGCTCATTATGCCCAAAAAATTGGGTAAACTCTCGGGAAGACTACGTCATCAATTGGTCTTCGGGATATTAGTCATTGGATAATTAGTCATTAAGTTATTCTTAACCGCGAGGGCGCAAAGCTTACACAAAGAAAACTATACCTGTAAACTGTGAATTTTGGAATCTGGAATTTGGATTTTGATTTTTTGTATCATAACTTGCAGTAAAGCCCCTGGCTGTGAATTTTTTTACAAACAATCCGTTTACAAGAATAGTGGCATTTTGGCTAACAGGAATACTTTTGTGCAAATACATTCCCAACTCAATATATTTGCTTATTCCCTGCTCACTGGTTTTACTGGTTTATAGTTTATATCTGTTCAGGAAAAAGGAATACCCGTTTGATTTTATCAGTTCCCTTTTTATTGGAAGTTGTTTGTGCTTGCTGGCTTTCCAACTTTCATCAAAACAACCAGTCACAATTTCGGAAAAGTATGTTGGAAATTTGAAAGTCGTTCTGCTTGAAAAACCTGCAGAAAAGACAAACTCGTACCAGCTCAATGTAAGGATTCTTCAAGCTGACACACTTATTATTGAAAATAAAAAAGCAATGATTTACACTCAGAAGTCTGAGAAGATCAAAAATCTAAAAGCTGGAAACCAGCTAGTCTGCAAACTCAAAATGAACAGGATCAAGAACAGGGGCAATCCTTTTGAGTTTGACTATGCCGGCTATATGCAAAAACAAAACTATTACTACAACGCATTTCTTGATTCCAGCAAAATTCTAATTCTTTCAGAAAGGCTAAAAAATCCAATTTACCTGGCAGAAAATTTTAGAAATAAATTGTTGGAATTACTTCGGATAAAAATACAAAGTGACAAAGCTTTTCAAGTAATCTCAGCACTTACACTTGGTTATAGGAAAGAACTTTCAATTGAGATAAAATCAAGCTTTGCAGCGACCGGGGCGATGCATGTTTTGGCTGTTTCCGGCTTACACGTGGGCATGATTTATTTGTTCCTGGGTCAAATGCTGGCCTTTTTAAAAAGAAGAAAAACAGGAAAGCGGCTTTTTGTAGTTCTGATTGCTTCTATTCTTTGGGGCTATGCTTTGATAACAGGTTTCTCACCTTCAGTTCAACGTGCTACTGTAATGTTTAGCTTCATTTTAATTGGTAACAGTATGAACAGGCCAACATCAATCTACAATTCGCTGGCAGCCTCGGCCTTTCTTCTTCTAACTTTTACTCCTGATTTATTGTTTGAGGTAGGGTTTCAGCTTTCGTATATGGCTGTACTGTCCATTGTATTTTTCTACCCAAAACTTGAAAAGATATTCAATCCAAAATACTGGATCACTCAAAAGATTTGGCAGCTCTCCTGCGTTTCAATCGCAGCACAATTAGGCACTTTTGCACTTTCAATTTATTATTTCAATCAATTTCCGGTTTACTTCTGGTTAAGCAACCTAATTGTAATTCCTGCTGCTTACCTTATTCTTGGTTTTACACTTTTCACATACATTACCTTACCAATAACAATGGTTTCAAATTTTATTGGCAAGCTGCTTGGACAAATAACCGACACAACGATTTTCCTTCTTTCAAAAATTAAAAATTTTCCTCATTCAGTAATAGAGAACATATCTATTTCCAGTCTTCAGTTATTCAGCTTAATCGTTTTTTTCTGTATGGTAATTTTCTTTATAAAATGGAAAAGAAAAGCTTATTTTTTCACCGCGATGATTTCAATT
Source organism: Prolixibacteraceae bacterium (assembly GCA_028282195.1). Classification (GTDB taxonomy): domain Bacteria; phylum Bacteroidota; class Bacteroidia; order Bacteroidales; family Prolixibacteraceae; genus Sunxiuqinia. The sequence goes on along the minus strand of JANQII010000088.1, from coordinate 11,902 downwards.
ACATTGTTTCTGTCTCATGGTTTATTCCGAAAATATCAACTTCTGAATCAGCAAAAAATTATTGTATATAATCATCATAAAAGAGTTATTCACCTAATACAAAATCGCACAAATTATCTTCTCCATTTAGAAAACTCTATGCCTGAAAACTACCTCACAAAAAATACGGTAACCCAACTTCAACTTAATAAACCTGTTTTTATTAAAATAAGTCAATCAGGTTCATTGACACAGAATGATCTTCTTATTAAAAATGGTGTTATTCAATTTCTTAATCAAACATTTTTTGTTGGAAACCCTAAAGGAACAATTCCTGAACGAAACTTGTTTCCTAATTCTATTGAAATTGAAGGTAAACGCGATTCATCAACCGTATTATTACAGGCAAATAATGTATCAACCCAACAAAGTCATTCGTTAATTAACAACGGAGCTTTAGTGCTTGATTTTAAATAAAATAAGTTTTCACAAGACATTAAATCTTCCTGAAAAAAGCAAAAAAACAGGGGGCAATCGATGGAAATCTTATTTTTATATGTTACTTTGCTTGGCTTAATTTTTTTACAGATTCAGACATGAAGGTTGTTATCGTAGGTGCTGGAGAAGTTGGTACTCACCTTGCAAAAATGCTTAGTAAGGAAAACCACGACATTGTATTAATGGATGATGACAATGAAAGGCTTATTAAATTATCATCTCAGGTTGACCTGTTGACTGTAACCGGATATGCCAATTCTTTTAAGGATTTAAAGGAAACAGGAATATCCAGGGCAGACCTTTTTATTGCAGTTACCCCTTATGAAGAGAGAAATATATTTGCATGCATTCTTGCTAAAGATATGGGTGCCGGAAGAACTGTTGCCCGAATTAATAATGGTGAATATTTATTTGAAAAAAATAAAGAGAAGCTAAAAGGGCTTGGTGTTGATGAATTAATTTATCCGGAAAGTCTGGCTGCGAAAGAAATTGCTTCTTCTGTAAAACAGGTTGGAACCCGCCAACTTATTGAGTTTTCAAGTGGAAAGTTGTTGTTAATGGGTATCAAAATCCGTGACAATGCACCAATTATTCATAAAACACTGGAAGAACTTTCATACATAGAGCCTGAAATTCGGGCAATGGCTATAAACCGTGAGAACTCCACTATCATCCCGTCCGGAAGGGATATTATTAAAAGTGGGGATATTGTCTTTTTCATTACAACCAGGGCTTACCAGAACAAAGTTTTTGAACTTTCCGGTAAAGAAATATTCCCTGTAAAAAATATTATGATTCTTGGCGGTAGCCGGATTGCCCAAAAAACAGTGGAAAGGCTCGGTGATCAATATAACATCAAGATTATTGAAGCCAGTAAAGAACGAAGCCAGAAAGTTGCAGATCGTTTTGAGAATGTTCTGGTTATTAATGGTGATGGGCGAAATCTTGATTTATTGAAAGAAGAACGAATTGAGCGAATGGATGCTTTCATTGCTGTAACCGGAAATTCTGAGACTAATATCCTTTCTTGCCACATGGCTAAAAGCATGGGGGTTCGCCGTACAGTTGCTGAAGTTGAAAATATTGACTTTATGGGCATTGCTGAAAGTATGGATATTGGTAGTTTGGTAAATAAAAAACTGATTGCAGCAAGCTACATTTACAAATACACACTTGGTGCTGAAGTTGCCCAGGCCAAATGTCTGACCGCAACTGATGCTGAAGTTTTTGAGCTGGTTGCAAAAGAAGGCACCAAAATCACACAGTCACCAATTAAGGATATGGATTTCCCGGATGATGCTAAAGTTGGTGGTTTCATTCGTGGCTCAAAAGTGTATGTTGCTAAAGGTGATACAGAAATTAAACCAGGGGACAAAGTAGTTATTTTCTCTCTTCCGTCGGCAATTAAAAAGCTTGATAAATATTTTAAATAGAAATTCCCTCAATTTAACATGATCAACTTTCGGATAATTTTCAAGATTTTAGGTTTCCTTCTGATTGTTGAAGGTGTTTCAATGTTGATTGCTACCGGGGTTTCTGCCCTCTATCGCGACTACGATACCATGCCATTGCTTTATTCTTCCCTAATCAATATGGGGATTGGGACAATTACAATTCTGCTGACAAAAAATGCAAGAAAAGATATAGGCAAACATGAAGGGTTCATTATTGTAAGTTTAGTTTGGGTCGTTTTCTCATTATTCGGCTGTATCCCGTATATAACCAGCGGAGCAATCCCTTCATTTACAGATGCTTTTTTTGAAACTATTTCCGGATTTACAACGACTGGTTCGTCTGTTTTAAATGATATTGAAGCTTTACCTCATGGGCTTCTGTTTTGGAGAAGCATGACCCAATGGCTTGGAGGTATGGGAATTATTGTTCTTTCACTAGCCATTCTTCCTGTATTTGGGATTGGAGGAATGCAGCTTTTTGCAGCCGAAGTCCCAAGTCCTACTCCTGATAAATTAAATCCGAAAATTCAACAAACTGCCAAAAACCTTTGGGGTATTTACGTGCTATTTACGTTGGCCGAAACCTTATTGTTATGGGTTGGTGGGATGAGCTTTTTTGATGCGATAAACCACTCGTTTACAACTATGGCTACTGGTGGTTATTCAACAAAACAGGCTTCAATTGCTGAATGGTCTTCACCATTTATTCAGTATGTAATTATATTCTTCATGTTCCTGGCCGGAACCAACTTTTCATTATCCTATTTTGCAATAACCCGTAAGTATGATAAGGTTGTTAAAAATGAAGAATTTAAATATTACATCCTCTTCATTGTAGGATTTACCGCTATTATTTTCAGTGGTTTGCTTATTACCACAAATTTAGGCTTCGAGCAAGCTTTTAGGGACACGCTATTCCAGGTTGTCTCCATTATTACTACAACCGGATATGCAACTGCAGATTATTTAACATGGGCACCGTTCCTAACCATTTTGATTTTTGCACTTTTCTTTTTTGGTGGAAGTGCCGGATCAACAGGTGGAGGTATTAAAATCATGCGTATTGTTCTGCTCATGAAAAACAGTTATTACGAGTTAAGAAGATTACTTCACCCGCATGCGGTAATTCCTGTTCGGTTTAATAAGCGTGCTGTAAACGATCAGGTTATTACCAATGTGCTGGCATTTTTTATGATTTATCTTATCATATTCTTCATCAGTACTATTTTATTTACATTGATTGAGCCAGACCTGGAATCAGCAATGGGGGCAGTTGCTTCATGTCTTGGGAATATTGGTCCGGGCCTTGGCAATGTAGGTCCTGCAGAAAATTTTTATCATGTGCATCCGCTAGGAAAATGGTTTTTATCTTTCTTAATGCTAATTGGACGTTTGGAACTGTTTACAGTTTTGGTACTTTTCTCTCCAGCATTCTGGAAAAAATAGTATCGTTTGAAGTCAGAAGATAAATGCTGAAAGTGGCATTCCAGCGAAGGCGGGAATCTGTTTCTGATACCAGACATAAGCTTTCAGCAACTCGACAGAGATCCCGAAACACCTGACTGGGCAGTCAGGAGTTGCCAATGACAGGTTTTTGTTCCGTTGTTTCAACACTGGCAGGTTCTGTGAACGCTGACAAGTTTCGGGAAAAGACAAAGACCTGTCAGGGTCTTATATAATAAAAATAAACTGTCATTTCCTCATTATGACCAAATATTTTTGGATCAACTCTCGGGATGACTACCATCTGCAACTGAATACTGTAAACGAATCATTCAATTGGATAATTAGTTATCAATCTATAGTGGGTATTTTTTTAACGTACAGAGCGCCAGGTTTTCGCGAAGGAAGCAAGTAAAAAAATGAAAACTACAAAGGAGACCGGAAACTATGACTGAAAACTAATCAATAAACTCACCTTTTCCCTGACGTACAACTTCAGGGTCGTGATCAGTACAATCAACAACTGTTGAAGGGACATTTCCTCCATAACCACCATCAATTACAATATCGACCCAATCCCCAAATTTCTCATGGATTAATTCCGGGTCAGTCGTATATTCTATGATTTCATCCTCATCATGAACCGAAGTAGATAAAATAGGATTGCCAAGCTGCCGAACAATTTCACGACTAATTTCACTGTCGGGCACACGAATACCTACAGTTTTCTTTTTTCCTTTAAAATATTTTGGAACATTATTGCTGGCATTCAAAATAAAGGTAAAAGGCCCCGGTAAATGTCTTTTTATCAACTTAAAGGTATGGTTCGGAATTGGTCTTGTATAATCTGAAATATGGCTAAGGTCACTACAAATAAACGAAAGGTTTGATTTTTCAACCTGAATATTTTTATAACGAGCTATTTTTTCAACAGCTTTACTGTTTGTAATATCACAGCCAATACCATAAACTGTATCTGTAGGGTAAATAATAATTCCTCCGTTTCTCAGAACTTCCACTACCCGACCAATCTCTCTTGGATTAGGATTCTCCTCATAAATCTTCACCAACATGATTCATTCCGTTAAAAATTCCGCTAAAAATAGGATAATTTGCCGGATGCCTGAAATAAAATGGCGAAATTCGCAAACACTGATTCAACCGATGAAAAGAAAGATTCAAATTACAGAAGATGGTTCGCATACCTTGTACCTGCCGGAAATGGATGAACATTTTCATTCTACACATGGAGCCATCCAGGAGTCAATGCATGTATTTATTGAAAATGGCTTAAAGAAATCAACGAAAGATGAACTCGTAATTTTTGAGGTTGGTTTTGGAACCGGGCTAAATGCAATTTTGACATTATACCACAAAGGTGATCGAAAAATAAAGTATTACTCAATTGAAAAATATCCCATTACAGAAACCGAATTCAAGCAATTAAATTATACCGAACAAATTTCTACGGTTCTAAATGATTATTTTCAAAAAATGCATACTAGCCCATGGAATCAGTTGGTAGAAATAAGTGGGGGATTCCAGCTATATAAAATTGAAGGAGATCTAAAAAACACGAGCCTGGAAAACTTACCCAAATTCGATCTGGTATATTATGATGCGTTTGCTCCCGGCAAACAACCCGAAATGTGGGATGAACCAATTCTTAAAAAAGTAGCTCAACAAACCAGTCAGGGAGGGCTATTTACAAGCTACACTGCAAAAGGTGATGTACGCAGGGCATTGATTAAAAATGGCTTTAACATGAAAAAAGTGCCGGGTCCCCCCGGGAAAAAAGAAATTCTTTTTGGCGAAAAGGTGGAGTAACCAATAATATTTATTGATTGAAGTTTTGAGTTACGGGTTTCAGGCTACGAGTTACGGGTTGTTGTCACCAGCTTTGTCTCTTTGTTACTTCATTAAAGAAAATACACAAACAAACCTTTTAACCATTTATTTATTAAGCAAGTAATTCTTTTAAAGAAGCCCATGTATATCACAAAAATTAATCTATCTTCGTAGCTCTTAAAAAATTGAATATGTCAAAACACGAATTTAAAGGCCAGGTAGAAAAATTTAGCTATGCATTAGGGCTTAGCATTTCAGGAAACTTAATCCAATCTGGTGTAAAAAGCATTGATCCGGAGAATTTCATGATGGCACTTAGTGATGTTTTCTCTGGAAAAGAACCAAAAATAAATGTTGAAGACGCAAATCAGATATTGCAGGACTTCATGGAACAACAGCAAAGTACTGAAGGCAAATCTAACCTGGAAGAAGGATTAGCTTTCCTTGCTGAAAACCGTGAAAAAGAAGGTGTAATTGAAACTGCCAGTGGATTACAATATTCAGTAATCAATGAAGGTGATGGTGAAAAACCCGGGCCTGAAGACCAGGTAAAATGCCACTACCATGGTACATTGATTGACGGTACTGTTTTTGACAGTTCAGTTCAGCGTGGCGAGCCAGCTACTTTCCCTGTAAACGGTGTTATTCAGGGTTGGATTGAAGCATTACAAATGATGCCGGTTGGAGCTAAATGGCGTTTGTTCGTTCCATCTGATCTTGCTTACGGAGATCGTGGCGCCGGTGGTGCAATAGGACCAAATACTACCTTAATTTTTGATGTAGAACTACTCGAAATTGTATAATCATATTAGATAAACCATGAAGTTTAAAAACTTAATTTTAGGTCTTGGTGCATTAACATTAATGATTTCATGCACGCAATCCCCTTCAGTAAAAAAAGTAGAACTTAAAAATGAAACTGATAGTATTAGCTACGCTATTGGTTTTTTGAATGCTGACGGAATGATACAACAGATGAAAGGATCTTTTGACACTGTTGACACAAAAACTTTAGCCGCTGCTTTTGTAAACTCTGATTTTTCTGAGCAAATGAAAAATGGGATATCACAAAGCTTTGACAGCATCAATTTTGACTTGATGAAAACTGGCTTTATTAACACAATGGTTGGTGAAAAAAATGCAGCTTTTGACCAAACAACTGCTAACGGGTTCCTTCAAGTAACTTTCCAACAAGCTCAAGCTAAAAAGAATGAAGAAAAACAAAAGGCAGCTGAAGAAAATAAAATAGCTGGTGAAGAATTTTTAGCTGCTAACAAAGAAAAAGCAGGTGTCACTACTTTGGAAAGTGGTCTGCAATATGAAGTTATAAAAGAAGGAACTGGTGATAAACCAAAACTTGAGGATAGAGTTAAATGTCATTATCATGGAACATTGATTGACGGAAAAGTTTTTGACAGTTCTGTTGAGCGTGACGAACCGACCACTTTCTCTGTAAATGGTGTAATTAAAGGGTGGACTGAAGCTCTTCAATTGATGCCAACCGGATCAAAATGGAAATTATATGTTCCTGGTGATTTAGCATATGGCCCTCGTGGTGCTGGTGCTGACATTGGCCCAAATGCAACTTTGATTTTCGAAGTAGAACTTCTGGAAATTGTAAAAGAATAAGATATTCTTGAAAACTTTTTATAACCCCCTTCTGAATTATCGGGCAGGGGGTATTTTTTTACCTATTTTTGGGTTTATAAGAATTTGAAAAATGAGTTTGGAAGTAAAAGGAAAAATTAAACAAATTATGCCGGTAAGCTCAGGTACCAGCAAGGCTGGCAAGGAATGGCAAAAACAAGAGTTTGTAATTGAAACTGATGACCAATACCCGAAGCAAGTATGTTTTACTTTATTCAACGATAAAATCAACTTGATTCAAAATCACGAGGTTGGTGCAGATGTAAATGTGGCTTTCTCTGTTGAATCGCGTGAATTTAATGGTCGTTGGTATCACAATATCAATGCCTGGAGAATTGATAGCTTAAGCCCTGAAGCACCGGGGGAGTTTCCTCCTGAGTTTTCAACAGGCGATATTCCTCCTGAACCAGCAAATGATGGAAATGATCTACCTTTCTAAATAGAAGTTTATTCATCCCCTTGAAAAAGGGGATCTTTTTTGATAAAACTTTCAAAAGCACCAAATATTCACTGGACATTAAGTGCCTATACTGCAATCGTTTGCCTGAATCTTTTCAATATAAATACATCAAGTAACAACAACAAAGATGCTGCCAGCAAAGTAAATATTACCACTGAAGGTATTCCACTAATTAATTCTCCAAATTGCTGACCAAGCTGATTTAATCCATTCAATTCTACTTTAGGAAGTTTTTGTGCCAATGAATTTATTAGTTCCGGTTTTTGTGAAGCTTCTGATGTTGATCCACTCATGGCGTAAATTATAAAAGCAATAAGCCCCCCAAATAAGAAACGCATAAACCATTTATTAAAAACAGGTTTGTAAACAGTTTTTGAAGCAATTGGGGAATTAATTTGTTCCATTACTTTCCTGCTGAAATCTACCGGAGCTTTAACCGGCTCGTAAGCTTTCATTATTTCCCTGAATTTTTCATCTCTTTTATCCATGACTAAACTTCCTTTCTTACAAAAAACTGTAAACTTCCTCCTGAAGAATATCCTTCAGCAAGATATGCATTTTTTTTCTTGCCCGATGAATTTTCACCTTTACATTGCTTTCTGTTAATCCGGTGATCCGGGCAATATCATCCACGCTTTGCTCTTCATAGTAGAAAAGCGTTATCAGCACCTGGTCATCAGCAGGAAGACTTTCAATTGCTTTCTTCAAATAATTTGATAATTCTTCCTTTTTAATCTGTCCCATTTGCTGTTGAATCTTCATTTCATCCTGATCGCTAACCCGCTGCTCATCCAATGACAATAGCTCCATCTTGCGCTTTCGCATAGCAGAAATTGCTGCATTATAAGCTATACGGTACAACCAGGTAGAAAACTTTGAAGTTCCTTTATAAGAACTCAATGAACGGTAAGCTTTCACAAAAGTATCTTGTGCAAGCTCCTCTGCATCTTCAGCATTCCTAAGCATTTTTAGGGATAAACCATAGATCATATCCTGGTATTTCTCAACCAAAAATGAAAATGCCTCTGTATTCCCATCCAACACCTGTTCAATATAGTAATTGTCCGTTTGAATGCTCATGCTATTCGTTTGACGTGCTTTTTTTGTTCAGGTTACATATTCGTATTGAAATTTCAAATTTAAGCAACAAGCTACTGGCTGCAAGCTGTTTTTAGAATCCAGTGGTCAATCTCTAATAACCAATGACCAATACCCAATAATGAATTTCGAATTATTAGGCACCCAGTATCAAAAACAGATTCCCGCCTTCGCGGGAATGACACTTCCAGCTTCAATCATCAGACTTCTAGCCCAAAAATAAAGGTTTCTCTTTCTTTTTGTAACCGAATAAAAATAAATGCGTCATAAGGTCGAACAAATGAAATTATTAACTTAAAAATATAAAGCGATGAACGAAGAAATTATTATTCCTATAAGTCTATTCGCATTTATCTTTGCTGCTTTTTATGTGTATATAACAGCCAGGAACAAAGAAAGAATGTCGCTAATAGAAAAAGGGGCAAACGCCGAGTTATTTAAATCAAAACGTACACCTGTATCAACTAGATTTCTGACACTGAAGTTTGGACTTTTCTTTGTTGGTGTAGCAATAGGTGTTCTATTTGGAAACATTCTTGACCTATACACAGGACTTGAAGAAGGAGTAGCTTATGTATCCGGAATCTTCCTATTTGGGGGCCTTGGCTTATTAGCCGGGTATTTTTATCAGGAAAAAAAGGTAAATAAATAACTACGACTAGTAACTCATATTAAAAGCTCCTTATTTGGGGCTTTTTTTATTTGCAATGCAATTCAACTGTTTCGATTATAGCTTCCTGACATACCGGGCAAAAACCCCGAGCCTCATTACTTTTCATTCGGCAGTTCATTTTAGGGCTATAAATGCCTTTGGCTAAATAACCACCACCTTCAAACACGCCAACTTTTTTATGGTTAGCATTCTTCCTGGGAGTTGGAATTGGAGTACCTTCTTTAATAAGATCAGGCCATTTACTATCAAAATCAACCAAGGTAGTAATATTGGGTTCCCAGGGTTCAACTTCCAGATTATAAAAACCATCGTAAGCAACGGCTGAAGTATAATATTCATCAGCTAAACCGGCGAACCCATGTCCAAACTCATGGACAAAAACACGCTCTGACTTTTCGTGATCAACAGAGGTGAGGCTTAGAAAGTTGTAAAAACCACCTCCCCCGTACCGGTCTGTATTTACCAACACATAAATATGATCGTAAGGAACTACTGCTGCCGCATCATGAACTGATTTCATATCGCTGGTAGTAAGATAACGCGGTGTGTCAAATGTATAGAAAGTAGAATTGAAAGCAGTGTTTTTATACACTCCATCACCCGGTATATCTGTTCCAGGCTCAACAGATGGTACCTGCACGGCATAAATATTAAACTTGTCCTCGTATTTATCAAATGGAGCACTGTTAAACATTGCTTTGCACATGCGTTTCACGTCTGACAGGAATTTATCCATTTCTTCATTGGTATAACCTTCCGGCAGGAATACAAGGTCAACTTTAGTTTTTGGTTTCCCTTCAGTTTGAATATTAACAACCTTGTAATCCGGCAAATTTTCATTTACAATAAAGTAGTTCTTTGGGTTAATTTCTTCGGTGTAAATTGAAACAAACTTGCCTTGCCAATCTCGCTTCTCAATAGATAACTTGATCTTCTTTTTAGGAAAAGGAAGAATGGCTACCTGATAGTAGCTCCCCGTTTTTTCAGAGGCCTCCGGTGTTGTTTGCCATTCCTGAAACAACGGACTAAATCCTTTGGAAAAGATTAGGGAATCACTTTTCAAGTCGTAAACCTGATACCGATAGTTGCCATATTCCCGTTCATCAATAAGCACTGTATGGGAACCGGCATAATGAGGTTCTTTTTTCATTTGCCTTATTAAAACCTGTTCACTGGTGTCGATACCTGCCAGCAAATAATCAATTCGCAAACAATGGTTTTGAAAATAGTTCCCAAATTTTAGTTGAGCCTGAGCTGAAAGTAAAGTCACAGCTATAAAAATTAGAAGTAAGGTACATTTTTTAATCATGGCAAAATCATTACTTTTAACTAGTAAAATTACGGATAAAAACATTACAACATTTAGCCTGCAAAATGAAATATTTATTGAATTTTTTTACTGACACATTTCAGCAATTAGAAATAGGAGAAAGTTTATCACACAATCTGGCCGTTTTCATTTGTCTTATTATTTTGATTTTTGTAGCATATTTAGCTCAAGTTATTACGCGTTTTATACTTCGCAAAGTCGTTCATCGTTTTGTTGAGAAAACAAAAACCCAGTGGGATGATTTTTTGATCAAACGAAAAGTGTTTAGTGCTGCAGCCCATCTTTCCTCAGCATTTATTATTTATTCAGCCTTTAGTTTTACAGAAGTTGACTTTTCTTTTGAGAACTTTGAAGATGCCAAATTGATTACTAAAATACTTTATGGTGCTGCCCGCATCTATTTTGTTCTCATATTTACCATGTTTGGTATCAGGCTTGCAACCGCGGCAAACGATATGTACCAAACCACATCTTACGCGGCAAACCGGCCGATAAAAGGATATATTCAGCTCGTTCAGATTTTTGTTCTTTTCATTGGTGTCATCTTTGTTATTTCAATCCTAATCAATAAATCCCCACTCGTACTAATCGCAGGACTTGGTGCTGTTGCTGCAATTCTGTTGTTGATTTTTAAAGATACTATTCTTGGTTTTGTCGCCAGTATTCAGCTTTCGGCGAACAAGATGCTGAAACCTGGTGATTGGATTAGTATGCCAGGCCATAATGCAGACGGAACTGTTATTGATATTACCTTGAACACTGTAAAAGTGCAAAATTGGGATAAAACGATTACCACCATTCCTACTTATGCTTTGGTAGCCGAATCATTTAATAACTGGATTGGTATGGAAGAGTCTGGTGGGCGCCGGATAAAACGTCATATCAACATTGATATGAAAAGCGTTCGTTTTTGTGATGCAGAACTTTTAAATAAACTAAACCATTTTCACCTTTTAGGTGATTATATCGGGGAAAAGCAAAAAGAAATCGAGGAGTTCAATAAAAAATTAAAGGTTGAGGCTGGTGATACATATAATGGGCGAAGACAAACCAACCTTGGTATTTTCAGAAAATATCTTGAAGAATATCTTCACCATCATCCTATGATCCACGATTCAATGACTTTCCTTGTTCGTCACCTTCAACCCACAGATAAAGGCCTGCCAATTGAGATTTATGTGTTCAGCAAAGATCAGGAGTGGGCAAATTATGAGGCTATACAGGCAGATATTATGGATCATGTACTTGCTATATTACCTGAGTTTGAGCTTCGGGTTTTCCAAACCCCAAGTGGAAATGACCTAAGTGAATTTCTACAACTAAAAAGTTGATCATAAAGCTGAAATATGTTTTAAAATATTACGAATAGCTGGCTAGTGTAAAGATTGCTAATTCCCCAAACTAATTTTTGCCCTATTTTCCTTTCTTCTGCGTTAAGTTTTTTCGCCGTCCCGAGCAATCGGGATGCCTGT
>JANQII010000087.1 GCA_028282195.1 Prolixibacteraceae bacterium | reverse complement strand
TTGATAACACCTTGCACAATCAGCCTATCAACCGAATCGGAAGAGGTCAAATCAAGGATTTCCCTGAATATTCAGCTTCAACCCTTGATTCACATAAGTAGTCATTAAATGGTCAATAGTGGTCATTCTTCATTAAAAAAACTATATAATGACAAAGAATGACTATTGAAAAAACTGTTTGGGTAAAAAAACGGATACTCATTAATCTGATTACATAGTTAGTTTTAAATCCCGTAATCTTTTTCTATTTTCGAGCTTTCTTCAAACAGAAAACATGCACATTCATTTTATAGCCATTGGCGGAAGTGCTATGCACAACTTAGCCATTGCCCTTCATAAAAAAGCTTATAAGGTTACCGGCAGTGATGATGAAATCTTTGAACCATCAAAAAGCCGACTAAACAAATATGGTCTTCTGCCACAAAAAACGGGATGGCAGCCGGAGTTAATTTCAACTGATATTGACGTAGTTATCCTTGGGATGCATTCCCGAACTGATAATCCTGAATTAGTAAAGGCACAGGAATTGGAATTGAAAATCTACTCATATCCTGAATATCTTTATGAGCAAACCAAAGACAAAAAACGAGTTGTTATTGGTGGAAGTCATGGCAAAACAACCATTACTTCAATGATTATGCATGTATTGAAACTGAACAGCATTGCTTTTGATTACATGGTAGGTGCAAACCTGGAAGGTTTTGATACCATGGTTTCTTTAACAAACGATACCAAAGTAGCTATTTTTGAGGGTGACGAGTATCTGTCATCCCCAATTGACCGCAGACCAAAATTTCACCTGTACCACCCACATATTGCATTAATTAGCGGTATTGCCTGGGACCATATCAACGTGTTCCCAACTTTTGAAAATTACGTGGAGCAATTTCAAATATTTGCAGATAAAATTGAAGAAAACGGTTCCCTAATTTATTTTGAAGGAGATGAGCATTTGCAAAAAATAGCTTCCAATTCGAGAAAAGATATTCAGGTAATACCGTATCGGGAACATGGTGCAAAAGTTGTAAACGGCATCAGTTCGTTGGTAAACGGCTCAAAAAAGATTAAGCTTAAAGTCTTTGGAAAGCACAATCTTGAGAATATTTCCGGAGCTAAACTGGTTTGTAATGAAATTGGTATTTCAGATGATCAGTTTTACGACGCAATAGCCCACTTTGAAGGAGCTTCCCGCCGCCTGGAAGTGCTTTCTGAAAATGAAGAATGCACCGTCTTTTATGATTTTGCCCATTCGCCATCGAAATTAAAAGCGACCACTGAAGCTGTTAAAGCGCAATTCCCGGATCGTGAATTAATCGCAGTAATGGAACTTCATACGTTTAGCTCATTAAAAAAAGATTTCCTCCCGGAATACAAAGGATGTATGAATGCTGCAGACCAGGCTTTTGTTTTTTTCGACCCAAAAACCATTGAACACAAGCGTCTTGAGCCAATTTCAGAACAAGAAGTGAAAGAAGCATTTAATAATAAAAAGCTTGAAGTATTCACAAACACCAAGCTATTGTTTCAAAGGATTAAAGACATCTCCCGGGAGAATAAGAACCTGCTCATGATGAGTTCCGGAAACTTTTCGGGACAAAACTTAAAAGAATTTGCCAATACGATTACTGAATAAAAACGAATACTTAATCAATCAGATATCCAACATGAAATACCTTGTATTAATAGCCTTTATATTATCCTTTTCACAGCATGCTTATTGCAAAGGGAAAGATGAAAAATTAAAGGAAAAAGCGACACGAATTCATCAAAAAGTTTTGACTATCGACACCCATAACGACACCCCTTTTCTTCTGCTGGAAAAAGGATTCAATATTACTGAAAGGCACGAAGCACCCCATAGTCGGGTTGATTTTCCAAGAATGATTGAAGGAGGACTGGATGCGATGTTTATCGGTGTTTTTACCAGCCAAAAACCCAGAAGTGAAAGCACATACAATACGGCATACAACACGGCTAATCAGATGCTGGATTCAATTCATTCAGTTTTAGATCAGTTCCCGGATTGGGCAGAGCTGGCAATTAACTCAGGTGATGCAGAGCAAATCTCTAAAAAAGGCAAACGAGCGATATACATTGGAATGGAGAACGGGTTCCCGTTGGCAAAAAAGCTGGAACGCATTGAGGAGTTTTACAACAGAGGTGTTAGATATATAACGCTATGCCATTCGTTTCATAATGATATTTGTGATTCTTCAAGTGACATTAAAGAACCGGAACATGTTGGCTTAAGCGAGTTTGGGAAAGAAGTTGTAAAAGAAATGAACAGACTGGGAATGATGATTGATGTATCGCATATGAGCGATGAATCTTTTTTCCAGGTAATTAAACACAGCAAAGCTCCTGTCATGGCTTCACACTCCAGCGTACGTTCAGTTTGCAACCACGATCGCAATATGAGTGATAAGATGTTAAAAACACTTGCTGAAAATGGAGGTGTCATTCAAATCTGTTTGCTTGACGACTACGTAAAAGAACCGGACACAACCACTCAAAGATATCGGGAAGAAAGTCGGTTAATGAAAATTTACCGCTCCCAGTACCCATCTATGAGCGATGATGAAAAGAAATCATTTAGCAATCAATGGCGGGAAATGAAGAAGCTCCCTAAGCAGCTTCCAACAGTAAAAGATCTTGTCGACCATATTGACTATGTAGTCAATCTTGTAGGAGTAGATTATGTTGGTATTGGCAGCGATTTTGATGGTGGTGGTGGTTTAGCAGATTGTGCTGATGTAAGTGAGTTTCCCAATATCACTTTTGAACTTTTAAAACGTGGTTACCCGAAAAAAGACATTGAGAAAATATGGGGAGGAAATATTCTACGTGTTTTTAAAGAAGTTGAAAAAACTGCTGCACAAATTGATTGAAGAAACAGCTATTTCGACAAAATTCATTCTAAATCCCTTTTTCGTTTTGTAACTTCAAGCGATTTTTAGAAGTAATCTGCAAGTTGAAGCAAAACAAACTAAAATATAAATTCCTCGGACTTTTAATCCTCATATGGGGACCCATGCTTCTCCATGGGCAAAGAAGTTTTAAGGAACTGCCCGATAGTTTACGATTAAACATCCGTATTCATTCCCATTTGCTTATTACGCAGGAAGTATTATCTGCTAACTTTACAGATCAATTAAATGGCCATGCTCCTCTTGCTTTTAAGCTTGAAAATATTTTAAGCAGTGATCATCAAAAATTGATCGAACAAGTTTCTCAAAATCAGAAATACACATTACTAATATCCCCGGAACCACAAACGCTTAAGCTGCAGAGTAAGAACCTCATTTTTATAAATTCGAACGATGTTGACACTTATAGTTTATCTGAAAATGAAGAAGCTGATTCTATTCATCATCAAAAACTAACTACAAATGAACTGCTATTCCTGAAAATAAAAAATGAACAGGCAATAAAGGATTCAGCCATTTTTAATTTATGGGAACGAACAGGGAAACTCCCTAACCTTATTCAAGCTAAAAAAGAACAAACACTGGCAACAATTGAGCTAATCCAACAATTAAATTCTAAAAGAAAAATATATGGCGTTGTACAGTCAGAAGGACAGCTGGTAGCAGATGTTTTGTGGAAAGAATATCCCAAACGAAAAACAAATGGGTATTTCTGTTTCCCTGACCAGTCTCCAATAACACCCTACAAAGCCGGTTATCAATTTTCTCCCGATATAATATATAATTCCCCAACCAACTGGAATAAACTTAAAGAATTTAACGCGATTAAACTTAGTCCTGATTATTTGCTTAATGAACACTTCAGTTTCGTTAAAGAAATTAAAAATCTTAAACGCAATAATAAGGATGAAATATTAAATAAGGGTGTTGAAATCGTTAAAGACAAAACGAAAGGATCAGTAGCCCATTTTTCAGGTGAAACTTACATTGACGGAGGCATACAAAGCAGGGAAATTTTAAAATCGAACTTTAGTGTAACAGCATGGATAAAACCCACCCAAATAGATGAAAATAATAGTATTCTTGGGAAGGGCAGGGATTTTGTTTTAAAAATTAGCAATGGCTCACTCACCTACACCATGCAAGGTGTGAAAGATTATTTTGCTAAAAATGCTGAGATACCTGTTAATCAGTGGACTTTTATAAGTTTAGTCCATTCTGCCAATGAAAATAAAATGCGTTTTTATATGAATGGAGAACTGGCAGACCAGGTAAGCCTAATTGAAAAATACAGGGAGTCAGATTATACCCTACTCATTGGCAGTAATTTATGGGAACAGTTTTTTGTTGGGTACATGAGCGATATTAAGATTTGGGAACGCGAACTGAACAATGATGAAATCCGGGAGCAATTCAACCTATCATCCGGTTCAAAAAACAAAGCTTCATTATTAAGTAGCTTTCTTCTATTTGCAATTTTTGGTTCTGCTGCTATTTTGTTTTTTATCTTATCAAAAAAAATAAGAAGACGCCTCGTCAAAACAAGCATTAAAAAAGATAAACCTAAACAGAAATTACCAGAAAGTGGGGCTTCGGAAAAGATTATTTGTTTTGGTGGACTTCAGGTCATTAACAAAGAAGGGCTTGATGTGGCACAAAGGTTTTCCCCAAAATTAAAACAACTCTTCGTCCTCATATTTCTGCATAGTATTAATGGACAAAAAGGAATTAATTCCAGCAAACTTTCAGGTTACCTGTGGCCTGGCATGGATCCGAAAAATGTGAAAAATACAAGGGGGACCAATATTCAAAAATTAAAAGCCGCTCTTGGACCCTGCTCTGAGATCAGGCTTGTTTTCAAAGACAAACATTGGTTATTGGAGATGTCAGGTTCATGTTATTCTGATTACTCAAATGCTTTGGCAATTCTTAATTCTATAAATATATCCAATGATGACTCATTGATGAAGGTACTGCCCTCTTTGTTGATTATTCTAAAAAAAGGTACACTATTCCCCAATATGACAGAATCATGGATAGACAATTACTCAAGCAAAATCAGCGATCAGGTAATTGAACTTGGCTTATCCCTTTTTCAAAAATTAAATCCTAAAAAAGATGCTGCATTACTTTATGAACTTGCAGAAGTGATCAGCATATATGATCCACTAAATGAGCCTGCTCTAAAAATTAAGCTTAGCCTGTTAACCCAACAAGGAAAACTTGGCCTTGCCCGTTCGCTTTATGACAGTTTTACAAAACTATATTTTGAATTGTACCAGGAAGAATACGCTGTCGATTTTAAAACACTTACCCACTCAAGTTCCGAAAAGAAGTAATAAGACATAATGAATGTCCGTTTGTTTACCCAATGTCATTTAAAGTAGTCATTCATTGTCATTTCTGTTTTAAAAAACAACAATTGACAATGAATGACGATAAATTACAATAAATGACTGTGAAAAATACCTGTTGGGTAAATAGACGGATACCCATTAAGATATTTCAGGAAAAAGAGACTCTTATACAATAATTTTACAGAACGTTACCCCATTTGTTACCCCTGTTTTTATACCTCAATCCATTTCTTTGTAACTTGTAATACCAAATAGCAGAAATATTTAAACTTATAAATGATATTATCATGACCAATAAAATTAACAATCGCCGTGATTTTTTGAAGAAATCATTGATTGCCGCTGCCGGGGTTTCAATTATTCCAAGACATGTTCTTGGAGGAAATGGATTTTTAGCTCCGAGTGATCAACTGACCAAAGCAATTATTGGAGTTGGTGGCATGGGTAAAGGACATATTCCTTATGAAGGAACCCGACTACTTGCTGTATGTGATGTTGACAAGAATCATTTAGATCAAACGTTAAAACGAGTTAATCCTGAGGTTAAAGCTTATACTGATTTCAGGGAACTTCTTCAAAAACCTGAAATTGATATTGTACACATTGCTACACCTCCGCACTGGCACGGTATTATGGCTGTAATGGCTGCTCAGGCAGGCAAAGATGTTTGGTGTGAAAAACCAATGACCCGGACCATTGGCGAAGGTAAAAGGGTTGTTGAAGCAATCAACGCTACAGGAAGAATGTTCCGCCTAAACACCTGGTTCCGCTTTAAAGATAATTTCTACGGTTTGAACACCCCTGTAAAACCAATCAAAAAGGCTGTTGAAAGTGGTGTTTTAGGTTGGCCACTAAAAGTAACCATCAGTGGGGTTACAGGATTCAATTGGAAATTTTACTGGGTTGGAAAAACGAACTTAAAACCAGAGCCTGTTCCCCAGGAGCTGGATTACAATATGTGGTTAGGGCCCGCACCTGAAAAACTTTATAATCCCCATCGTGTTCACAGTACTTTCCGTGGCTACTGGGACTATGATGGTGGTGGACTTGGAGATATGGGGCAGCATTACATTGACCCTGTTCAATATTTCCTTGGGAAAGATAATGAAAGCCCTGTTAAAGTAGAAATAGATGCTCCTCAACAACATTACGATGCCATTGGCACATGGAGAAAAGTCACTTATACTTATGCCGACGGATGTCAGATTATTTTGGATGGTGAGAACAAAGATCAAAATGCCGCTTACATTGAAGGCCCAAATGGGAAAATTTATAATGGCTTTAAATCAACCATTCCAAACCTGAAAGCTTTGATTGATACCATGCCTGACCCTGAACCACAAATTACAAACTTCAGCGAATCGGTTAGAACAAGAAAGAAATTTGCCTTAAATGAAGAAAATGGTCACCGTTCTTGCACGGTTGTTAATATGGGGCTTGTTGCCCTGCGTCTTGGACGTAATCTTGAGTTTGATTCAGATAAACAGGAATTTATTAATGACGAAGAAGCGAACAAGCTAATTAACCAACCTATGCGTGGTGAGTGGAAAATCTAATCAATCATTTTCTAAAAATCTATAAACTAAAAAGAATGAAAAATCTTTTCAAAAATATATTGGCTGTTCTTCTTGTTGCTATCATTATAGCCCCTGTTTACAGCCAGGACAAAAGAACACTTGACACCAAAGTAGCTGATATTTTAATGCAGTTCCCTGCAGAAAATAGGGCACACTCTAAAAAGCTAATGAAAGAAATTGTTAGCCTTGGCGAAAGCGGGATAGCAAAATTCTGTGGGATGATCGTTCCTGCCGGAACTGGTGACGATACACAAGCACGTTACGCCATTGCCAGCCTTGCTCAATATGCTGGCGCAGCAGATACAGAAAGACGAAGCCTTATTGAAAAATCACTTTTACAAGCCCTGGCAGAAACTTCGGACCACGAAGAAAAGTCTTTCTTTATCGATCAACTTGCTTACTGCGGCAGCAATGGAACAGTTAATGCTATGGAAGAATACCTGTCTGACAATGTATTGTGTGCCCCTGCTCTTGCCACATTAACCATAATTGGCTCTGAAAAGGCTGCAAAATCAATTTTCGATAATACCGGCAAAGCATCTGATAAGGAATTTGAATTTATAAAAGCTTTGGGTGTCCTTCAATACAAACCTGCTGAAAATTACCTGATTTCAAAAGCTACTGATTCTGACTCGGAAATGAAAAAGCAAGCTTATGCTGCTTTAGCAAAAATTGGAAGTAAGGCATCGTTGAAAACCTTACAGAATGCCACTAAAAATGCGGGTTATAAACTAGAAGAAACTGAAGCTATTATTGCTTATATCGAATACATTAAACAACTGGCATCAAATGGGAATACTGCTTTAAGCAATAAGCTGGCAACATCGCTACTAAAGAAATGCAAGGGAACTGACCAATTAATCTTCCGTTCTTCGGCTTTACGTATTTTAAGAACCAATCAGGGAACTGATGCAATTTCCTTGCTTTTGAAAGAAATTGAAAACGATGACAAAAAGTACAGGAATGCAGTACTATGGATTGCTCAAAAAGGAATCAGTTCCAACGAAGTGAATCAATGGGTCAATATTTTTCCTAAAGTTTCTCCTGAAATCCAGGTAGAACTTCTTCATTTCCTTGCATCAAGGCCAGAAGAAGCTGTTTTGA
Source organism: Prolixibacteraceae bacterium (assembly GCA_028282195.1). Lineage (GTDB taxonomy): Bacteria > Bacteroidota > Bacteroidia > Bacteroidales > Prolixibacteraceae > Sunxiuqinia. The sequence continues at coordinate 2,786 of JANQII010000087.1, read as the reverse complement.
ATGATGCAATTCTTCCTGCATTGGTTTCACAAAACATGTCAGTTCGTAACGAAGCAATGCTGGCTTTGGCTATTAACCAAAAAAACAAGGCTGTTGAAATTCTTTCAAAACAGTTAGCCGGTATTCAATCAAAAGAAGAATTTGAGGCGGCCAAAAAAGCTCTTTTAATATCTTGTTCTGCAAAAGATTGTGGTTTATTGGTTGAACATCTGGGTTCTCAATCTGATGAAGGCAAGAAGGTAATTATTGAAGTACTTTCATCCCGAAGGGCTGTTGATCATTTTAACGATGTAAAAGTATTCTGTTCTTCGACAAATGAAACACTAAGAAAAACAGCCTTTTCTGCATTACCAAAATTAGCGGTTGCTGACAATCTGGAACCATTAATTAACCTTCTCGAAAAAAGCACGGCAAAATTTGAAATTGAAGCTGTTCAGTTAGCTATTGCCAATATTTATTTATCAAACAAAGAAGCTGACGATTCTTTGGTGCTGAATAAGGTTTCTACAAACGGGCTAACTGAAAAATTATTACCGGTTTTACCTTATCTGAAAAATAAAAATGCACTGAAGAAAGTCGCTAAAACACTGAAGACAGGTTCGTCAAGTGACAAAGAAGCTGCATATAATGCGCTCACAAAATGGCAAGATGCATCGGCCATGCAAATTCTTTTTGATGTGTTTATTGATGATGAGTTTGCAGCACAAAGAGCAAGTACAATCAGTGCTTATGTAAGTTTAATGAATAAAGCACAAATACCGGATGATCAAAAGCTTTTGTGGCTGGACAAAATCATGAATAAGTGTTCATCAAACAAAGAAAAAAGTACAGTTATTAAAGCTGCCGGTTCTGCAAAAACTTTCCTTTCGTTAATGTTTGTTTCTAAATATATTGATGATAATGAATTAGGAAGTGCAGCAGCAAATTCTGCCATGAGAATTGCCTTGCCATCATCTGGTAAAAAGAATGGTCTGGTAGGAAATGAGGTCAGCAAAATCCTAAAGAGAATTAAAGAAAAACTTACCGGAAGGGATAGCCAATACGCTAAAATTGATATTCAGGAGTACCTGGATAAAATGCCTGCAGAAACGGGTTATGTATCCATTTTCAATGGGAAAGATTTAGAAGGTTGGCAAGGGTTAGTAAAAAACCCAATTGCAAGAGCAAAAATGTCTGAAAAAGAACTTGCCAAAGCTCAGAAAGAAGCAGATGCAAAAGTTTCTGAAAACTGGTCGGTGAAAGACGGAACAATTGTTTTTGACGGGCACGGACAAAATCTCTGCACAAAGAAGATGTATCGCGATTTTGATATGCTCGTTGATTGGAGAATTAATAAAGATGGGGACAGCGGTATCTACCTTCGCGGAACACCACAGGTTCAGATTTGGGACACTTCAAGAGTAGATGTTGGTGCACAAGTTGGCTCAGGAGGTTTGTACAACAATCAAAAGAATGCAAGCAAACCATTGGTACTTGCAGATAATGCAATTGGAGACTGGAATACTTTCCGCATTCGAATGATCGATGATCGCGTAACTGTTTATTTAAATGGGCAACTGGTTGTCGGTAATGTAATCATGGAAAACTACTGGGACAGAAACATCCCAATTTTCAGGGAAGGTGCAATTGAACTGCAGGCACACGGAAATGAATTGGCGTTCAGAAATATTTATGTTCGTGAAATTAATGCTGATAAATCTTCACTTTCAGCAGAAGAACAACAAGATGGTTTTGTTTCATTATTCAACGGGAAAGATCTGGACAAGTGGGTTGGCAATAAAACCGATTACACGGCAAAAGATGGCATGATCGTAGTTGATCCGCAAAAAGGCACACGTGGCACAGGTAATTTATTTACCGATAAAGATTATTCAAACTTCATTTTCAGGTTCGAATTTCAATTAACACCAGGCGCAAATAACGGGTTGGGAATTCACGCCCCGCTTGAGGGAGATGCTGCTTATCTTGGTAAAGAGCTACAGATCTTGGACAATACAGCATCAATTTACGCCAATCTGAAGCCCTATCAGTATCATGGTTCGGTTTACGGAATTATCCCTGCTAAACGGGGAGCACTAAAACCTGTTGGGGAATGGAACTCCCAGGAAGTAATTGTTAATGGTGATGCTATTAAAATTACCTTGAATGGCATCATTATTGTGGATGGCAACTTCAAAGAAGCCACTAAAAATGGTACGCTTGATAAAAAAGATCATCCCGGATTAAATCGATATACCGGACGAATTGGGTTTCTTGGACATGGCTCAAAACTCAAATTCAGGAATATCAGAATTAAAGAATTGTAATTCAACAACCTAAACCATATAGATCATACTACTAAGCCTCGGTTTTGCCGGGGCTTTTTTGGATCACTTCATAATTCGGGTTGGTTTTATTGAATTAATTAAACTACCAGGTAGAGTGGTAATATGGCTATACGGCACTTCAACAAAACGGGAAGTGCGGTTTTTTAACCGCAAAGAAGCCTTGGGGAGAAGATGAAAAATTTGGGTTGAGTGTTGCGTATTTCGGGGTTTGATAGGGCGGGACATTCATTCCCAAATGCCTGATTTCTTGATTATCAGGACGAAATATTTTTGGTTTTTTTGAAGTACCTGGGTCAGGAAACAACTCCCGGCTTTCATCCGGTTTATTCTCCCGATAGACAATTGAATATGCCGGTTAACCGGTTGGGGTACTTCTGGTCCCGATAGCTATCGGGACTATCAGGTTATCCGGCATCTGTTTCCAATATCCCGTAGGGATTAAATAGTTGTAGCACCGGG
>JANQII010000085.1 GCA_028282195.1 Prolixibacteraceae bacterium | reverse complement strand
TTTGGAATTTTACCTCAGTGCTTATTCTTTGAAGCTTATAATTTGTCGCCTGCGCAACCCCTAACCCGGCAGGCAGGCAATCCATTTTTTGTTCCTTATTTCTTATTTTGACTTTCTGTATTTTTGGAAACAAAGGGTGTCATCTTTCCAAAAGATGACACCCCTGTACAACCCGTAACCCGCAACCTGAAACCCACAAATCCCGCAAAGCTGACAATAACCTACCCTAATTATGAACTGATCCTGTTTATTGGTGTGCCTTTTGTAGTTCTGATTCTTAAATCTTTTGGGTAGTAGTTATTGGTTCGGTTTCCCAGGTTCTTTACAAACCCAAGAGGAATACCTTTAAAACTTAAAAGGTTCCAGGCTTTAGCCCTGGAATTAACAACGATATTTTCTTTCCGAAGGAATTTGATTGCATCATCTAGATCCAGATCAATTGTTGGAAATTGATTTTTAATAAGCTGAGTATTCATTGCCAGTTCATGGGAAGGAATAAGTTCTTTACCCTTAGTTTGGGCAATTGTGGTTCCAATTTTTGAAAAGCGTACATTTTCAATCAGTAATAGAATTTCTTTTTCCCATTTAGTGGGAATAAATTTTAAACGATCTTGGTGTTGAAAATATTTTAAATCAGTTTTAGCATCGATCCAGCCTGGAACTGAAATTGATGGTTTATTTAATTTTTGTTTGAAGTTTTTAGGAATACGAATTTCTTTTTCTTCTTCATTTTTTCTAATCAGGCTGATAAAAAACCCTTCCCCTTTTACCCGGTGAGGCAGGAAACAATAGCTATAAACCCCATCGGTTTCAACTTCATCAATTTCCCATTCTTTCTGCAAAGGAATTCGGATACTTTCAAAACCTGAATTTTCTTTTAACCATGTAAGGTTTTCTTCATTCTCTTCCGGGTTGAAAGTGCAAGTACTGTAAATCAAATAGCCTCCGGTTTTTAAAGCAGGCCAGCAGTCTGCTAATATTCGTCGTTGGCGGGTCGAACACAGTTGAGTATTATCAACCGACCATTCTTTAGCAGCCCCAGGTTCCCGCCTGAAAAGCCCTTCTCCGGAACAAGGGGCATCAACCAGGATGACATCAAAAAGGCCATGTAATTTTCCAAAAGTTGAGGCATCCGAATTGCTTATAATGAAGTTACTTTTCCCCCATTTGGTGAGGTTTTCTGTTAAAACTGGTACCCGTGAGCGAATGACTTCATTGGCAACCAGTAGGTCAGTATCGTTTAAAAGTGCATTTAAGTGAGTTGATTTACCTCCTGGGGCTGCACACAAATCCAAAACCAATTTTGGGCTGCTAATTTCAATTTGGTTAAAAGCTTGTTCCAAAAACATGGAGCTGCTTTCCTGCACATAATAAGCTCCGGCATGCCAGAGCGGATCAAATACAAAAGAAGGGCGAGAGTCAAGAAAATAAGCTTGCTCACACCATAGAACTTGTTCTAATTCATTTTGAATACTGAATTTTGCTTGATTTAAACGGATGCTGGTTGCAGCTTCATGATTTAATGATTGAAGAAAGAGTTCACTTTCCTTTGGAAATTGTTTTTTGATCCGCTCAACAAACTCAGCAGGCCATTGCTTATTCTCTGTATTCATGCCCCAAAATTAAGGATTTTCAAATCATAGAAATGGAAAGAACCAATCAACTGAACTTTTTTTATTTTTGTTGATTGATATGAATGAATATTCAGGAGGAAAAATAATGAACGAATTGGTTTCAAAATTAAATAAAGACTTAAAAGAAGCTTCAGCCGTGGAAGTATTAAAAGCTGTTGCTGAAAAGTTTGGAGATAAAGCTGTTTTTACCACCAGTTTTGGTGTTGAAGATCAGGTGATCACTGATGTAATTTTTGCAAATGACCTGCCAGTTAAAGTAGTGACTTTGGATACGGGCCGTTTGTTTGAAGAAACATATAAAGTTTATAACCGGACTCTTGAAAAATATGGTAAGCCAATTCAACCATTTTATCCAAAGAATGAGCCACTGGAGAAAATGTTGGCTGAAAAAGGTCCGTACAGCTTTTATCTTTCAGTTGAAAACAGGAAAGAATGTTGCAACATTCGTAAGGTAGAACCCCTTGGCCGTGCCCTTTCTGGAAACGATTGCTGGATTACCGGTTTGCGTGCATCACAATCTGAAAATAGGGAAGGCCTTGATAAGTTTGTTTATGATGGTGGTTTTAAGTTAATAAAATCCAACCCATTACTAGATTGGAGCCTTGAAGATTGTCGTGAGTATGTGAAGGAAAACCAGGTTCCTTACAATGTCTTACACGATAAAGGTTTTGTAAGTATTGGTTGTGCCCCTTGTACTCGCGCTATCCAAGCTGGGGAAAACTTCCGTGCCGGCCGTTGGTGGTGGGAGGGCAATTCCAAAAAAGAATGCGGTTTGCACCAGCATTAATTGAAATGAGCATGGAGCCTGGCGCAAAGAGCAATTACACTTTGCACCATGCGCTCAGCACTCAGCTAGACTATTTTCCTCCCAAATGGGGTAAGTGCAAGACTTACTAATTTGAAATGCTGCCTGGCAAATGGAATTCCAATAATCGTGATTGCAAAAAGAATTCCGAAAAGCAAGTGGGTTAGTGCTATCCAAATACCTCCAAATAGAAGCCAAAGTATATTCATTATGGTTGAAAGACAGCCTGGTGCATAGTCCATCATTTCAATATCTTTTCCAAACGGCCAAAGGGCCATATGTGCTAATTTAAAGCTTTGAAGTCCGAAAGGAATACCAATAATCGTGATACACAAAAGTAATCCGCCAATTAGGTATTCCAGAAAAACAAAAAAGCCACCAAAAACGACCCAGATAATGTTGCCTAAAGTTCTCATTTTAGAAATGTTTAATTGAAAATATTTTTAAAGATAGTGAATTGCTAAAGAAGGATAAACAATGAGGCTGTCCCAAAAGTTAACTTAACCGCTAAGTATTTTTGAGTAACCGCAAAAAACCCCAAGAGTTAATTATTTATGCGAATCAAGAGTTGAAAATCTTGCCTTTAAATCCGGATTTTCCTGAGTATTTAGAATAAACCCTTGATTCACATATTTTTATACAAGTACTTTGTACTCTCCCCTAACCCCTCTCTATTGATAGAGAGGGGAAAATTGAATCCAACATTGTTGGACTCAATTGGGGTGAGTTAATTGATAACACCTTGCACAATCA
>JANQII010000081.1 GCA_028282195.1 Prolixibacteraceae bacterium | reverse complement strand
TTATGATTGGTTACAATCATTTAGGCGCAATCAATGAATTATTTGAAAAGGGCAAGTTTTTTGCGCCACATATTCTAAAGTTTAAACACAACCACCCCGTCCCGGTGTTATCGGAACACCCCTTCTGACCTCTATAAGTGGCTGGTCATCCTGAACTTGATTCAGGATCTCCATCAAATAAGGAAAACATTACTCGAAGCAGATTCCGATCCGGCAGCTGCCGGACGGAATGACCGTACCCCAGGGGCAGGGGCTATGATTGGTTAAAATCATTCAGGAGCAATCAATAGGTTATTTGAAAAGGACAAGTTTTTTGCGCCGCATAGTTAATGACGATTAGAAGAGAAAGAATCCCATCTTTTGAACAGATTTACCCTCCCCAGCGCCATTTCTACCAGCCCAGCGCAAAATTTACGGTCCCCAGCGGCGCAGGGATGGCTGCCAATGGCGCTGGGGGACCTACAGGTGGCGCAGGGCTGCTTACCAATTGCGCTGGGAGACCCCCAAGGGGCGCAGGAAAGCTTTTTAGTGCGCTGCGCAGGAAACAAAGTGCGCAGGGATAACGGTGGGCTTGCAGGAAAGCTTTCAGATCTGGCAGGGAAGCTGCCAGATGACGCTGGATAGCTTTTGGGGTGTTTGGGTTAACTCACCGGGTGACTTCGAAGTCACCCGGTGAGTAGCCGGAAGGATCAGGCAGTAGTTTCATTGTCCTCTTTCTTCTTGCCGCGTTTACGTTTCCAGTAGTGACTAACATAACCTACCAAACGTTCGGGGTCTTTGCGGAAGACATATTTCCCCGCCAAACGGATCTCATCGACCAGCTCTTTCAGGTAAACATAGGCGCGGTCACGCAGGATCTTTGCCTCATTACCTTTTTGCCTGCTACCATTGGCCAAGGCCAACACCGGCGCCAGCTTGTCGGCCAGGTCAGCGGCCTGATGAAGCAGTGACTCATCAAAACTAATCAGGCTAAGCAAGGCGGTATTTTCACGTCCTAAAACAGCCAGGTCATTAAGATCCTGGATCAGATCATCATTACCATATCCTTCGCGGACGGCTGATACACGGCCTCGAAGCTGACTGTCCTTACGGAAGGCAAAGCTAAAAGCATGCAGCAATTCATCGCGCAAGTCCAAAGCTGCCGGCGATTGTTCCTGCCAGTCTTTTTCGGCCTGTTTTTGCGTATGCCTGTCATTAAACCACAGTGATTGCGCTTCACGTAAAGCACCTGCCCGAACGGGCAACTGCTGGATCATTTCATTCGTAATGCCTGCAACGGCCAGAGAAGCGGCATCTGAAGATGCCCATAGGGTCAGATTCTCGGCTTCCTGAATGAAAGCCTCAACGGGGATGGAGGGTTCTTTGACCTCTCCGGCAGGAATTGCATCTAATGCAGCCTGCACCGTAACCAAATCATTTGAGTTATTCATATGAATTATTTAAATAGTTAAAGGGTGGCAGTGCCAAAGTCGGTAGCAAGATAGAAATTAATTTTATAACAAACTGATCCTGAATTAGAAATTATACGAACACCCCAAAATAGCACTCCAACCGGCATCATTTCGTAATAAAGGCTTATTTTTGACGGTTTTATGTTTGGTAGGAAATCTACTTCAGCTACTTTTCTGGGGTTGAGGGCTAAAATAAAAACTGCCAGCCCAGGCTAAAAGTTATAACTATCAAACTCATTCACGCTGATACCATTTCTGGTAGTAAAGCTTATTTCAACAGACCTCAGCTGTTCTCCTCCCTGCCTGTTTTGCGTTTCCACTAATCTATAATAGTTTTCAGCCGAAGATAAGAAGATTCGAAAGCTTGATGTATATAAACTGATAAAAGGATTTAAAGGAACTCCATATTTCAACTTTTCAGCAGTTGATAGTTTGGAAATACTTAGAATCCGTAGATCTTGCTCCGCGTAATATTTCTTTAATACCCCATCTATCACTTTGAGACTTGTAAACCTCAGATACATCTGGTAGGCAAAAAATAAAACAACAACGCCTCCAATTATAATTAGCCCAGTCCAATCTTCTATATTTAAGCTTTCCAATTTAGTGTGCTTATGCCGTGATGTTTATAATTAAGATTCTCCTAAAAATCAACTAAAACAGCCAAAGACACCTTTAGTGCCTCAGCAATCTCCAGAAGGGAATACAGGGTAGGGTTCACTTTTCCGTTTTCCAGCTTTTCAATGGCTTGCCGGTCTTTGCCAACGCCCTGGCCAGGTCAGACTGGCTCCATCCTTTTTGAGTCCGCAACTCAACAATCCGTTGGCCAATGTTCTTTTTAAGCTCATCTTTGGTCACAAAACAAATGTCATCTTATTGTACGACATTTTTGTCATATTTTAATTTGACAAATCAAATGTATTTTGTAAGTTTGTCGTATATTTATATGACAAATACCTTATGAATCCACTCCAAAACCGATTGAAATAGAATGAACCAGGCGCTAGGCAGTTCAAACTGTTTAGTGCCTAAAAAAATTCCAGGTATCGCCGGCACTCATTAAAAAAGTTACGTCTTGGGGGTGGAAGCTAGGGCTAATGTCACAAACAGCTCATCCGGTTAGCCCGAGAAAGGCAGGGAGATTCGTTTTCCTGCCTTTAAAATTATTTGGGGAGACCATCATTCTTTTGTAGGGATAATTTAGAGTTTATTGATGAGTTGCAGACTAATCCCGATTGTTATCGGAATGTTTGCTATATATGGTTCGCAAGTTGGAAGACTCACACCGAAGAGGTTTTTCATTTCTTTTTTAGGCATTTTGAAGAAATATATACATTACTGCTTTTAATTCAGCAAGCCCATAATGATCAATTTGGCACGAGTTATTCATTCGATTTTTTATTTTTTCCAATTGTCAAATTCAGCAGGTAATAAGTCTAGAATCTCGGAACTGGACATTGAATTTAAATCATAAGTTAATTGAAATTGAGGAATTATAGAACTAGTAAATCTTCTTAATGTACCGGGTTTATTTTTGTCAGTTGCATTCACCTTTGGTTTTTCATTTTCTTTATCCCAGTATAGTTGTCTTGCAGTATCCAATATCCCAGGTGCAGATGCTATCTCCTGCCTAGCAGCAAGTTGTTCAAAAGCATCTCCATGAATATTTGGAGCATTATACAAATAAAATTTGCATAAATCAATGTCTTTTACTTCATGATAAAGTCTAATAGGAGTCACTATCAAATGTCTGTAATATCTATTCCATGAATGTGCCTCTAAAATATATCTGTTATGAGCTCCTGGAATCCGAGATCCATCAGATTTTTGAGGACATATTGAATCTAAGTAAAAAGCCGATAACCATGACCATAATGATGATCTGTGAAATAGACTATTAATTTTTAATTTTTCTATCTTAGGATAAAGATACATCACCATATCCTTTTTTGATTTAAATATTAGTGGTTCAATTTTGGGTGAATCATTTATCTCCACAGAATATTTTTTATCATTTAAAAATCCATAAGGCAAATTATTAATGCTGTCTGATTTCAGTTGTTGTAAATAAAATCCAAATTTTTGAATTCCATCTTCATTAAATTGACGTATTCTTGTCATCATAACTAAAGAATGTTTAAACGTTCAAACTTTTGCCTAACCTTTTCAAGGTTACAAAATGAATCTGTCACTTCTCTTAAATATTCAGTTTTTTCAATAGCTTCACTTAACTTATTAGGAATAGGATTAGTTACTTTTAAAATATTTTTAAAAAATTGAATCCAATATCCTTGCCAACATTCGTCAGATTCACTCCAGTTATCATCATCGTTTATAATCTCTTGAGCTACTTCTTTTATTACACTTGGATAAATAGTTGTAATAAAAACATCCGACTTTACAATATCTCTAGCACTTTTAATGCGTTTATTTACTTCTAATACTGGAAATTCCTCTTCAAAATGTAAGTCATACAATTTTTGCCTCAATTCTTCAAACTGAACATGCAAGATTGATAATTTATTTAGTTTACTTTCATCTGTATCAGTTGATTTAATTCCAGATATAAAGCCAATTATTCTACAATTAGAATCAACTACTTTGATTCTAAAATATAACCATTCTAATCCAACAAAATCAATCAACTTTGTATTTTTGGGAGTTTCTATTTCATTGACATTTCCAAAATAAAAACGCATAAAGTTTGTTCGATAATATGGTTCAACATAAACCTTTGCATCAGGTGGAAAATTTAGATCCTCTAGATTGAATTTGCAATCAAATTGTAATAGATTATTTACAGATTCAACATGGATACTAATATTATCCCTAGCAGCCTGTCGGACTTATATTTTTACATTTAATATAGCACCCAATAATTAGTTCAGGCGATTTTTATTCTGTCTATTTTAAGACCTAAAACTA
>JANQII010000059.1 GCA_028282195.1 Prolixibacteraceae bacterium | reverse complement strand
CAAAATAATATTAGTCCATATATTCCTTGGCTATATAATTTTAAGGTCGATTTCAGATTTAAGTGATGTAAGATAAACTCCCTTTAAAAAATCGTTGGTTAAACCGGGACAAGTCGTCTAAGCAAAAAATTCTTCATACTATTTCTAAAAAATAAAATTTAAACAGTCTCTAAAGTTCTAAAAAACTTTTTCCATGTGGCGGATGAAGTATCCAATGCTCCGGACAGCCCATAGAATCCGCCTGGTGTCTTACCACATATCCCAACGCCGTAACCTAAAACAAGCAGCAACATTGTATCAAGACCTCCACGGAGACCTAAAACAAACAGCAACATCGTATTACTACCCCCAGCGAGGCCTAAAGTAAGCAGTAACATTGTGTTGCTACCCTCAACGAGGCCTAAAGCAAGCAGTAACATTGTGTTGCTACCCTCAGCGAGGCCTAAAGTAAGCAGTAACATTGTGTTGCTACCCTCAGCGAGGCCTAAAGCAAGCAGCAACATTGTGTTGCTACCCCCAGCGAGGCCTAAAGCAAGCAGCAACATTGTGTTACTACCCCCAGCGAGACCTCCGGCTCACAATTGTCATACGATAGATGATCGCAAAAAATAGGACGACTGACCTTTGTTCACACAAAACCTACCTTCTTTGAGGGTGGATATTTAATTCGTAACAAAACTTAATTCATCATCCTGTATTTCCACACTGATTTTTTTACCAGTCTTTACATCCCCGGCAAGAATTCTTTTCGACAACTCATTCAGCACGTATTTTTGAAGCAAACGATTTACCGGCCTTGCCCCATATTGTGGGTCATAACCAACTGAAGCCAACCAATTCACGGCTTCTTCATCTATTTCAATATTTAAATCCTTATTCACCAAACGTTTTACAATACGATCGAACTGAATTTTCACAATCTCCCGAATATCATTCCTTGAAAGAGGTGTAAACATGATTGTTTCATCAACCCGATTTAAAAACTCGGGGCGTATCGTTTTTCTTAACAATTCAAAAATTGCAGAACGGGTTTGTTCGTATATCCCGGTCCGGTTGTTTTCATTCATCTTTTCATAACCCTCTTGAATAATTTGAGAACCAAGATTGGATGTCATTATAATAATGGTATTCTTAAAATTCACTATACGCCCTTTGTTATCCGTCAACCGTCCATCATCCAAAACCTGTAGCAAAACATTGAACACATCCGGGTGTGCTTTTTCAATTTCATCAAAAAGTACTACAGAATAAGGTTTTCTGCGAACCGCTTCAGTCAGCTGTCCCCCTTCATCATAACCTACATAGCCTGGAGGGGAACCAATCAAACGTGTAACAGAGAATTTCTCCTGGTACTCACTCATATCAATCCGGGTCAGCATATTTTCATCATCGAAAAGATATTCAGCAAGAGCCTTACCTAATTCTGTTTTACCAACACCTGTTGTACCCAGGAAGATGAACGAACCGATTGGTCGCTTTTCATCCTGAACGCCTGCCCTGCTCCTTCGCACTGCATCAGCAACTGCATGGATTGCTTCCTGTTGTCCAATTACCCTTTTGTGCAACTCATCTTCCAGCTTAAGCAATTTCTCACGCTCACTTTGCATCATTTTCGAAACAGGAATTCCTGTCCAGCGTGCTACCACTTCCGCAATATCCTCTGAATCTACTTCTTCCTTAATCAAGGATTCACCCTGAATGGCTTTCAATTCTTTTTGCAAACGAACAATCTCTTCTTCAGCTTCTTTTATCTTGCCGTAACGAATTTCGGCAACCAAGCCGTAGTTCCCTGCCAGCTCCGCTTGTTCTGCTTCGTATTTGAAATTTTCAATATCAGTTTTATTGTTCTGAATACCGTCAATCAACGATTTTTCCATTTCCCATTGTGCACGATAACGAGATTGCTCTTCTTTCAGATTTGCAATTTCTTCGCTTAACAAAGCTAGTTTGCTTTCATCTTTCTCACGTTTGATTGCCTCACGCTCAATCTCCAACTGCTTCATTTTACGTTCAATCTCATCCAGTTCCTCAGGAACAGAGTCCATTTCCAGACGAAGTTTTGCAGCTGCTTCATCCATCAAGTCAATGGCTTTATCCGGTAAAAACCGATCAGAAATATAACGTGATGACAACTCAACGGCAGCAATAATTGCATTGTCTTTAATCCGAACCTTATGATGATTCTCATAGCGTTCTTTCAAACCACGTAAAATCGAAATAGCACTCAAACTGTCTGGCTCATCAACCAACACAATTTGAAACCGCCTTTCCAGCGCTTTATCTTTTTCAAAGTATTTTTGGTATTCGTTTAAGGTAGTTGCACCAATTGCCCGTAATTCGCCCCGGGCCAAAGCTGGTTTCAAAATATTTGCTGCATCCATGGCTCCATCACTTTTACCAGCTCCAACCAACGTGTGAATTTCATCAATAAACAAAATGACTTCACCATTGGAATTTACAACTTCATTAATTACCGCTTTTAAACGCTCCTCAAATTCTCCCTTATATTTTGCACCGGCAATTAAGGCTCCCATATCCAATGAAAAGAGCTGCTTGCTTTTCAAATTTTCAGGAACATCACCACGTACAATACGATGTGCCAAGCCTTCGGCGATTGCGGTTTTCCCAGTTCCAGGTTCACCAATCAAAACCGGATTATTTTTGGTGCGACGGGACAGGATTTGCAATATCCGCCTGATTTCGTCATCTCTCCCAATGACAGGATCAAGATTGCCGCTATGTGCTTTTTCATTTAAGTTTATTGCAAATCGTTGTAGTGAATTAAACTTGTCTTCGGCAGTCTGGCTGTCAACTTTCGAGCCTTTTCTCAATTCTGAAATTGCAGCTTCCAATTCTTTTTTATTGACACCGCTGTCTTTCATAAAATTAGAAATGGTATCACCTGTTTCTGCCAACGCCAGTAAAATATGCTCAACGGACACAAACTGATCTCCCATTTTTCTTGAGATATCGGTCGACTTTTGCAAAGTTTTGTTTGCATCAGCCGATAAATACTGATTAGCTCCCGACACTTTTGGGTATGACTCAATTATCTTGTCCAAAGCCTGCGAAAAAACCGAAACATTTACTCCTATTTTCTTCAAAAGAAAACCTGTTACATTTTCTGCAATATGTAATAATCCTTTTAAAATATGACCATTATCTATTACTTGCTGTTGATTGCCTTGAGCAACTTCAAAAGCATGCTGAACAGCTTCTTGTGATTTAATTGTAAAATTGTTGAAATTCATAGCTTATCTTTTACCTGTTAATTGTTTTCCGCTTGAAGTTCTCAAAACCTCTGCCAACTTAATTTTCAAACAATTAGACTGAAAAAAAGTCACCCTTTGAAAATTAAACAAGTCATTTTAACATATTAATCCCATATCCTACTGAAAATATTTCAGTAATTATTTTTGAAGAATAAAAAAACATATCTGGATATTTACATATATTTGCACCCTTAAAATTTAAATATCAAGTATGAAAGCGACAACAACCTGTACTAAAGGCCTGACTTCTGTAATTACAAACCACCGTGATCATGAAGTAACAATTGATCTTCCTGAAGCAAAAGGTGGTGATAATTTGGGAGCTACAGCATTTGAACTTTGCTTAATGAGTTATTCCGGCTGTATTAATACAATCTTCAACTTAATTGCCGGAAAAATGAGAATTGAATTTGAAGTATTGGAGGTTGAAACAATTGGCTTACAAAAAGACGGAGCTGCTACTTTTACAGACGTAGAAATTGAACTTAGAATTGACTCTGAGGCAAGTGAGGAAAAGATTCAGAAGTGTTTAGAGAAAACAATAAAGCTTTGTCCGGTTGGGGTTTTATTTCATCAGGCTGGTGTTAAAACAACCTATGTAATTAAAAAATTGGAAAGTGTTTAATTGTTTCAGGTGAAAGATGGATCACTTCAATATTCGGGTGGGTAACTTTGTTGAATTTCTGATCCTCGTATAGGGGGAATTTGATTCTCGATCCTTGATCCTTGATTCTCGATCCTTGATCCTTGATTCTCGATCCTTGATTCTTGATGGATACTCGATTGTTGGATTACCTGATTTTGATTTGGAATTTGTTTTTTGGGATTTGGGATTTGGAATTTTACCTCAGTGCTTATTCTTTGAAGTTTATAATTTGTCGCCTGCGCAACCCCTAACCCGGCAGGCAGGTCAATCCATTTTTTGTTCCTTATTTCTTATTTTGACTTTCTGTATTTTGGAAACAATGGGTGTAATCTTTTGGAAAGATGAAACCCCTGTACAACTCGTAACCCGCAACTCCCGCAAAGCTGACAGTAAGCTACCCTAATTATGAACTGATCCTGAAAGATACTGTTTTAGAAATATAATCAAGGGTTATAAGCAAAAAAAAGGATGGGCTCCCATCCTTTTCTCAAAACTTAACCAAACCTATCTCTATGAAAAAAAACTTTGTCTTATTGTGAACTATTACTATTACAAATGTACGCTGATAAAGAGTTAAGAAGCCCAAAGCAACGTTAATAAATGTTAAGAATTTAATTCTAGATTAAATAGCTAAAATTCAAACATGAAAATAGTGGCATTCTTGACTATTTTAATATCTTTGACGCCTTTCATTGTAAGTGGTACGCTTAATAAAATTTGATTGTTATGCTCTAAATAGCAGGCAATTGAAAACTTTAAATCATTGAAAATACAATTACAATTGCGAAAAAATTACAAATAACCAAAATAATTTTAATTAATCCACAAAAGAATACTTATGGCAAAGTACGTTTATACATTTGGTGATGGTAAGGCTGATGGTAAAGCCGACATGAAAAACCTTCTAGGAGGTAAAGGTGCCAACCTTGCAGAAATGAACCTGATCGGTGTTCCTGTACCTGCAGGTTTTACTATTACTACTGAAGTATGTACCGAGTACAATCTTAAAGGTCGTGATGCAGTAGTTGAAATGATTAAAACTGAAGTTGAAGCTGGTGTTGCTGCTACTGAAGATGTAATGAATGCAAAATTTGGATCTACCGGAGAAGCATTTCCATTGTTACTTTCTGTTCGTTCCGGAGCTCGTGTTTCAATGCCGGGTATGATGAATACTGTATTGAACCTGGGTATGAACGACGACGCTGTTAAAATCATTGCTGAAAAATCAGGCAACGAAAAGTTTGCATACGATTCATACCGTCGTTTTATCCAAATGTACGGTGATGTTGTAATGGGCGTTGAAGCTGAAGAAGATGAATACGATCCATTTGAGCAGGTTCTTGACCGTGTTAAAGATGAAAAGAATTATATGTCTGATGCTGATCTAACTGCTGAAGACCTAAAAGGTATTGTTGAAGAATTTAAAGCTGTAGTTAAAGAGCGTGCAGGTAGAGATTTCCCAACGAATCCATGGGATCAGCTTTGGGGCGCAGTATGTGCTGTATTCGATTCATGGAATACCCCACGTGCAAAACTGTATCGTCAAAAAGAGCAAATTCCTGAAGAATGGGGTACTGCAGTAAACGTTCAGGCAATGGTATACGGTAATATGGGTGACACATCAGCTACTGGTGTTTGTTTCTCACGTGATGCTGCTACCGGTGAAGACCTTTTCAATGGTGAATACCTGGTAAATGCCCAGGGAGAAGATGTTGTAGCAGGTGTTCGTACCCCGCTTGAAATTACTAAAATTGGTTCACAACGTTGGGCAGAGCGTAGCGGTACTTCTGAAGAAGACCGTATCAAAAACTTCCCTTCTTTGGAAGAAGCAATGCCTGAGTTGTACGCAGAACTAAATGAAGTTCAACAAAAATTAGAAGATCACTACAGTGATATGCAAGATATGGAGTTTACGATCCAGGATGGTAAACTTTGGATGCTTCAAACACGTAACGGTAAGCGTACCGGTGCTGCTATGGTAAAAATGGCCATCGACATGCTGGAAGAAGGTCGTATTGACGAAAAAACAGCGTTATTGCGCCAGGAAGCTAACAAGCTTGATGAATTACTTCACCCTGTATTTGATAAAGATGCAATTGCAAAAGCAAACGTACTAAGTAAAGGGTTACCTGCTTCTCCGGGTGCCGCTACTGGTATTTGCGCATTTACTGCTGACAGAGCTGAAGAATTAGCGAATGAAGGTAAAAAAGTTATTTTGGTTCGTCGTGAAACTTCCCCGGAAGACTTAGCTGGTATGTACGCTGCTGAAGGTATCTTAACAGAACGTGGTGGCATGACTTCCCACGCTGCTGTAGTTGCACGTGGTATGGGTAAATGCTGTGTTTCTTCTGCTGCAGGTATTACGGTATCGCACACTGAGCTAAAAATTGGTGGTGTATCCTATAAAGAAGGTGATTTCATTTCACTAAACGGTTCTACAGGTGAGGTTTATGAAGGTAAAGTTGATACAATCACTCCTTCATTAGATGGTGACTTCGGTAAGATCATGGATCTAGCTGAAAAACACACCCGTATGTACGTTCGTACAAACGCTGATACTCCGGCTGACGCACAAACTGCTCTTGAGTTTGGTGCTAAAGGTATTGGTCTTTGCCGCACAGAGCACATGTTCTTCGAAGGTGACCGTATCTGGAAAATGCGTGAAATGATCCTTGCTGACGATGCTGAAGGTCGTAAAGAAGCATTAGCGAAACTATTACCAATTCAGCGTGAAGACTTCTATGGAATTCTTAAAGCAATGAATGGGTTCGGTGTAACTATCCGTTTACTAGATCCACCATTACATGAGTTTACTCCTAATGATGACGCTTCTCAAAAAGAAATGGCGGAAAAATTAGGTGTTACTGTTGAGACCGTAAAAGAAAAAGTTGATTCATTACACGAATTCAACCCAATGCTTGGTCACCGTGGTTGCCGTTTAGGAAACACTTATCCTGAAATTACTGAGATGCAAGCCCGCGCTATTATTGAAGCTACTTGCGACTTAAAGAAAGAAGGATTTGATCCTAAGCCGGAAATTATGGTTCCACTAATTGGTACTGCTAAAGAATTCAAGCTTCAGGAAAGTATCATCCGCACTACTGCAGCTAAAGTGATGAAAGAAAAAGGTGTTGAGGTTGAGTATATGGTAGGTACTATGATTGAAATTCCCCGTGCTGCTTTAACTGCAGGTGAAGTTGCTGAATCTGCAGAATTCTTCTCATTCGGTACTAATGACTTAACCCAGATGACTTTCGGTTATTCTCGTGACGATGCTGCAAAGTTTTTACCTGTTTACATTGAAAAAGGTATTCTTAAGCAAGATCCTTTCTTAGCACTTGACCAAACAGGTGTTGGGCAGTTAGTTGAGACTGGCTGTGAGAGAGGTCGCGCTGCTCGTCCTGAATTGAAGTTAGGTATCTGTGGTGAGCATGGAGGTGAACCTTCATCAGTTGAATTCTGTCACAGAACCGGATTGGATTACGTTTCATGTTCTCCATTCCGTGTACCTATTGCAAGATTATCTGCAGCACAAGCTAACATTCGTAAAAACTAGAGTTTTTAGATACTATATTAGAAGCCGTTTTGGAAAACCAGAGCGGCTTCTTTTTTTTAAAAAGAAAGAAAATTAAGGGAGCACTTCATAATCCGGGTTGGTGAGAGGGTGAGAGGGTGAGAAAGTGGGAAAGGGAGAAGCTGAGAATATGGGTTGCGGGTTTCAGGTTGCGGGTTACGAGTTGTACAGGGGTGTCATCTTTCTAAAAGATGACACCCATTGTTTCCAAAAATACAGAAAGTCAAAATAAGGAATAAGGAACAAAAAATGGACCTGACTGCCGGGTTAGGGGTTGCGCAGGCGACAAATTATAAGCTTCAAAGAATAAGCACTGAGGTAAAATTCCAAATCCCAAAAAACAAATTCCAAATCAA
>JANQII010000344.1 GCA_028282195.1 Prolixibacteraceae bacterium | reverse complement strand
TAGGGATTAAATTATTATTTTTTTTGGGAAGAAAATCAAAGGAAGAAAATGCATCTTAAAACCAGGTGATCTATAGTAGTTTCAGGCCGGGCCTGACATCCGCTCGTTGGGTGCGAAGAATCTTGGGCAATTCTGGCCAAACAACTCAAGACATACTGTTAAGTGTGATGAGTTGTATACTTCGAATTTCACTATCATAAAAGTCCCATGATTTTTTTTATCCATCTGAAATATCAACTCTTAATAAAAATATGGGGAAATGATAAGGTGTTTTTTGGGTAAAAGTACGCCCATTTCCCGAAGAAATCCTTTGAAGCTTTTATTTATAATCGTTTTGGCTGGTTTTATGAATACCGGCTTTTATGTAAAAGTTGAGGAGTAGATTCTGTGGTTGAACAGGGAACTTATTGTTCTACAAAGTTGATTCCACTGGTATCCGCTCAAAATAATTAATAGACCTGTGACAAAGTATGATCAAATAAAGTTAATGTGCGTTCCCAAATAAGCGCTATCACATCATCATTTATTTATTAAATATTCACCTAAGCAACGCCTGCTTGTTTTATGATGCCTTTCAATTGGTCCAAACTTAAGGGGTTGTTTCTTCTGCGATGGATCATCCGATGGCAATTAGAACATAAAACTAGCATATCGGTTTTTGGATTAATTGAAGTTAGATTTTCCATGGAACTTACTGGAGTAACATGGTGTACTTCGATAAAGTCTTCACCCCAATCACCGTAATTTTTAAGAAATGAAAACCCGCAGGCCATACACTCAAATCCATGATTTTTAATTGCTTGGACTCTTAGTTTCGGATTTCTTTCAAAATGATTTGATAGTCTTTTGGTTTGACCTCCTTCGAGAATTCGCTCTTCTTGTATCAAGGAATCGAGATCGTCTTTTACTTGAGTTTCTATAGTGTTTTCCTTGGTTAAATCTTCATTCGACCTTAAAACATTAGACCCGTTGTAATTATGGATATAATTTAAAAGATCATTGATCCAAGGTATCTTTTCTTCTCGATGAGACATATCAAACCTGTATCTGACCATAGTCTGGCCCATACCGCCTTTTCCTCTTGGTATTTCAAAGGATGAAAGTCTTGCATTAACAGGGAGAAGAACTGCATTTTTCAAATCAGCAGTAAATTGGTAGCTCCGTTGTTTTTCGCCATGCAAATCAGCGATCTGATGTTCGGAAAAAACCGTCGCATTTTTATACCAACCAATCAACCATTGTCCCCCGTATTGAGGATGGGACGCAATTATTGCCACAATAACATTATCTATATAATCCTTATTTGAATATTGTGGTTCAATTCTCCCCAGGTTGAAACCGTAAGAAGAACTAGGCGATTGAAAAAAACCATATAATTTATTATTAATAGCTTTAAAATTGTAAGATTCATGGCCGACATTATCAATGTTGAAGCTACCACCCCTTTGAGGCCGTTTATCCCCTGTCCGCGGTCCTTGGTAGAACTTCATCCAACCACTTCTTACAACAACTATTCTCGCCGCTCGATACTGCTTTGTAGGCTTAGAAGACGATGCGATATTTTCAATATTCTTCTCATCATTTTCAGGCGTTTCGCTCACGGGATTCTTTTCATCTTCACACCACCATGACCCACGCTCATAAGGCCGCCAAACCTGTCCGTTTTCAACATGGTACTCTAAAACAGATTGTTCAGGATTTATATAATCGCTGAACTTAGCTCTCACTCCGCTAATGGATGAGAAATTTCTAAGCAATGATTTCAAAAAATCTTTCTTACCAACAACACCCGTAAAATAAGAATTGGTCGGTTCATGAAACGATAGGCTTTGTGAAAAATATGTGTATACTGAAAAACAAACATCTTTCCCTTGTTTCGCTGTGTATTCCATCAGTGATTCATAAATAACGTCTGAAAACATTTTCCCTTGTTCTTCCAAGCTGTCTGCATCGACTTCTACAGTTGCCAATGGGGATTTCCCTGTTTTTAAATGTAACTTTGACTCATTAATAACCATAGCACTTCCTTTAATTTACAACTGGACATTGATCTTTTTTTTGCTGGCGGTGAGCATTTACTCGTGTCCTGGGTCAGCAGGTTTTCAACTCAATGCAGACCATTTTTCCCAGTAATTGCAATTTTGAACTGCGTTAATTTCACTGTATTTTTTACTGGCTTTGTTAGAACATTTGCCCTTCACAAATTGATTGTCAGCTTTCACAGCTTTACCATTTACAACAGGGGTTCTTGTTCCGGACCAAGAATTACATGTTACACATCTTTTCTCAGTACTATTCCATTGGCTCATTGTTTCCTCCTTATCTTTTAAGGTTTAGTTTCAGGGTGTTTTAAAGTCGGTTTCCTACTGGCTAAAAGGTGCAGTATCTAAAAGAACTCCTATATACGGTATAGCTTACACTGTTCCCCGCTGCATAGTGTTTTTGTAATGTTTTTCAATAGACGTATTCATGATTTTTCAATTTTTTGAGGCCCATTACTTTATATATTGATGTTTTTAAAGTCAGAATAGCCATTACGTCCACTTCATACTCTGTAAATTCGCATGATATCCTATTATCATCAAGTTGGAAAAATCAACTAAACAACCACCGGCTTAAAGCCGGTGGGTTTAAACTCGCGGACTGAAAGTCCAGCAATACCGGCTATGACCGGTTGAATGGAGCTACTCGATATCAAAATGATCATTGGGGTCTTTTTCAAAATGATGCTCAAGGTATTCTTTAATCATATCGTTTGTCAGCTCACCAGAGGTTATGCAAAAGTACCCACGGGCCCAGAATTGCCTGCCCCAATACCGTTTCTTCAAATGAGGAAACTCCTCAAATACTTTTCGGGACACCCGGCCCTTTATTCGACGCATTATGTCAGAGGGAGAGATGTTGGGTGGTGCCGAAACCAGGATATGGACATTATCCTTACTGACTACTCCACGCATAATGTGAATCTCAAATCGTTCACAGGTTTGACGGACAAGCTCTCTGACACGCTGGGCCACATCCCCTTTCAGCACATGATATCGATACTTGGTTACCCAGACGAAATGGTACTCGATCTTGAACTTTGTATGACTGCTTCGCCGGATAAATCATGCAGAACAATATAAAGCAACTACTGGCAAAATGCTACCCGCCTAAAGGCGGGGGTTTTAACCTTTAACAGAAACAATAAACATCTTTGGCGTCAAATATCGGTTGGATTTAAAAAAAGCTTGATTTTAAAGGGCTTTTCACCTCTAATCTACTATCCTGATTGTACCTAATAATCACCAGT
>JANQII010000338.1 GCA_028282195.1 Prolixibacteraceae bacterium | reverse complement strand
ATGTGTTTTTCATAGTTCTACATTGGTTATTGAGTGTTGTATATTCATTATTTTCTTGCTTTCCCCTAAATTCATATTTGTGTATAAAGCATAGCTTCGGGAAGAGAGGGGGAACCTGCCTACCGTCAGGCAGGGAGGGAGAGTCAAAAAAAACAATTGTTCCATTCAATAGCATACTATTATCATTTAACTTTTGACAACTTCAGTTTATTGATTATCAGAAATCAGTGATATAAATCATGGTTTAACTTTAATTCATACAGGCAATTACCGGACGGTTATCTAATTGTTAAGCCGGAACGATTTTATTCGTGTATTTCAAAATACCTTTTATCTTTGCGACACGAAAATTTTAATGGTAAAAAACAAAATAACAGAATTATGAAAGTAACAGTTGTTGGTGCAGGTGCAGTAGGTGCAAGTTGCGCAGAATATATTGCAATTAAAGATTTTGCTGATCAGATTGTATTGGTTGATATCAAAGAAGGTTTTGCCGAAGGTAAAGCAATGGACTTGATGCAAACTGCTTCATTAAACGGATTTGATTCAACTATTGTGGGTTCAACAAACGATTATTCAGTAACTGCGGGTAGCGATGTTGCTGTTATTACCAGTGGTATTGCCCGCAAGCCTGGTATGACCCGTGAAGAGCTTATTGGTACTAATGCAGGAATCGTTAAAGATGTAGCTCAAAAATTGATTGCTGAATCTCCTGACGTTATTATTATTGTGGTATCTAACCCAATGGATACAATGGCTTACCTGACCCACAAATCTACTGGCCTTCCTAAAAACCGTATTATTGGTATGGGTGGTGCATTGGATAGCGCTCGTTTCAAGTACAGATTGGCTGAAGCTTTGGGATGCCCGCAGTCAGATGTTGAAGGTATGGTAATCGGTGGTCACTCAGATACTGGTATGGTACCACTTATTGAGAAAGCAGTTCGTAACAGCGTTCCTGTTTCTGAATTCCTTCCTGAAGAAAAAATGGCTGAAGTAGTTGAAGCTACTAAAGTTGGTGGTGCTACATTAACTAAATTGCTGGGAACAAGTGCATGGTATGCGCCAGGTGCTGCTGTATCAGAATTGGTTAAAGCGATTGCTCTTGATTCTAAGAAATGTTTCCCATGTTCTGCTCTTCTTGAAGGCGAGTATGGTTTGAACGACATTTCAATCGGTGTACCTTGTATCATTGGTAAAAATGGTATCGAGAAAATCGTTGAAATTTCTCTTTCAGATGCTGAAAAAGAAAAATTGGCTTCAAGTGCTGAAGGTGTAAAAGGTGTGAATGCTTTAATTTAAGCTTAGAATAAGCATATAATTATACTATATTTGATGCCTCTGTTTTTGCAGGGGCATTTTTATTTAAAAAATTGAGGGAGAAAATATTATTTGTTAAATTTGAATAAAGCCTTAATTACTATTCTGAGAAGAAATGAGTGCAAATGTCAATATTAATACTGATATGATAGCATGGGCAATTTCCCGGGCTGGTCATGATTTGCATGAATTTTTAAATAATTCCCCGAAAATTAAAGACTGGATTGAGAATCGAAAGAAACCAACGATTAAACAATTAGAAAGTTTTTCTCAAAAAGTTCATATCCCATTTGGATACTTATTTCTTCAGAATCCTCCTGAGGAAAAGCTCCCAATACCTTTTTTCAGGACAAATGGTAGTATTAAAAGAGTAAGTCTAAATGTTTATGATACCATCCTTTTGATGCAAAGAAGGCAAGAATGGTTGACGAACTATTTGAAGGATAGTGGTTTTGAAAAACTTTCTTTCGTAGGGGAATACAATATAAACTCTGATATCAAAGATGTTGTCGGGGGAATTAGAACGCGATTAAAATTGGAAGAAGATTGGGCCAGCAATTTACCTACCTGGGAAAAGGCTTTAGATGTGCTAACAGAAAAAGTCGAGGAAGCAGGGATAATCCTAAACTTCAATAGTGTTGTGGAGAATAATACAAGTCGACCAATTGGCGTTGAGGAATGTAGGGGTTTTGTTCTGGTTGATGAAAATTCCCCATTTATGTTTGTAAATGCTGCTGACGGTAAAGCAGCTCAGATGTTTACAATTGCTCATGAATTAGCGCATATTTGGATTGGGGAGAGTGCTGGCTTTGATTTTAGGCAATTGCAGCCTGCGAATGATCCAGTTGAGCTATTTTGTGATAAAGTTGCTGCTGAGTTTCTCGTTCCTCAAGCAATTTTTGAAGAGGCTTGGAAGCAAGCCCCCAACTTTAAGAAGATTGCCAGGCAATTCAAAGTAAGTCCAATTGTTGCTGCGAGAAGAGCGTTGGACTTAGGAAAGATTGGAAGAAATTATTTTTTTGACTTTTATAACGATTATATTGAAGAATTACGATTAAAGAAACCGATGAAGAGCACTGGCGGCGATTTTTATGCAACAGTAAAAAAAAGAATAAGTATAACTTTCGCGGCACATGTTAATCATGCGGTTAAAACAAATAGCTTACTTTACAGGGATGCCAATAAATTGACTGGATTGAAAGGAGACACCTATCAGAAGTTCATAACTAAACACTTGTAACCAATATGAGTGTTTTTATTGTTGATAGTAACTTTTTTATCCAGGCACATCGAGTGATTTATCCCCTGGATGTGGCTGTTAGTTTTTGGGAGAAAGTAAGACAACTTGCACTTGATGGAAAGATCATAAGTATTGATAAGGTAAAGAATGAGCTTTATCAGAATGAAGATGATCTTAAAAATTGGTGCAAAGATAACTTGCCAGATAATTTTTTCTGCGATTCGACAGTACTTATAAATGAGTATAGTGATGTTGTTGCATGGGCGATTTCCCGAAGTGACCATTATCTCCAAAAAGCTATAGATGAGTTCTTAGGTGCTGATGAAGCTGATGCATGGATTGTTGCCTATGCTTTGAAGAATGATTGTATAATTACGACATATGAAAAGAGTCAACCTGAAAGAAAGAATAAAATAAAAATTCCAGAACCTTGTGAGTCCTTTGGTATAAGGTATTTGGATACAATTGAAATGTTTAGGTTGCTTGGAGTGAGATTTTAGGGATGAAAAAAGCAATGAAACAAAATTTACCGATAGAAATCATAGAGCTTGAGAACAACAACTTTCATTTGTTGTTGGAAGGCCGTTTCCAGGATCGGACTATTGGGCACTGGATTATTGATACCGGGGCTTCAAAATCTGTTTTCGACAAAAATCTAACCGATTATTACAAAGCAATTGAACCCGGTGATGATGAGGAATTCCATAGCGCAGGAATAAACGAAGGGACTGTTGAAACTGCTGTTGGTGAAATTAAGCGGGTAAAGTTCGGTAAATTCAAACTCAAGAACCTTCATGTGGCCCTCATTAGCCTTGATCATGTCAATGACATTTACCGCCGCTATCACGATGTGCGGATTGTTGGCCTTTTGGGAGGCGATATCCTAAAAAAATATTCAGCGGTTATTGACTACGGTAAGAAGGAAATAATCTTTTCTGATTGAAAAATATTGTTAGATGTTGTTGTGAGGAGGCTGTCCCAAAAGAATAAAATTCAAACCGCGAAGAACGCGAAGATTACGCAAAGAACACCAAGATTCTGACATAGAAAGTATTGATTCTTTGCGTTTTTTGCGATTTCTTAAAATACTTAGCGGTTAAGTTAACTTTTGGGACAGCCTCCTTACTTCATATTAGTTAGATTTGAATAAAATGCCTTTTATCATTTTCAAGCTCTGATCATCCAATTAGCTTTGCCGCTTAAAATGATTTAAGCATGAAAAAGCAGGATTTCTATTTTATAATCTTCTTTATACTTCTATTTACACCATTTTTTCTTTTTGAAAGCGTATATGCCGTTTACAAAAACTTTAACCAGGAACATGGAATCGTTACTTCTTTCGTGAAGTTTGCAGTGCTGGCGACGCTCGGAGAAAGCCTTGGACTTCGCATACGGGAAGGAGTGTATAATAAGAATGGATTTGGATTATTGCCAAGAGCTTTTGTATGGGGTCTCCTGGGAATTTCATTAAAAATTGCTTTTGTGGTTTTTGATACCGGGACACGTGAATTCCTGGCATTTGCAGGGATGGAAAATGTTACTGCAGTTATGCAAGGAGGGATTTCTGCCCCGAAAGTTTTAGTGGCTTTTTCAATTAGCACCTTCCTGAATGTTTTTTATGCACCACTCTTAATGACCACTCATAAAGTAACAGATACCCACATTGTAAATAATGGCGGTACCATTCGAGGTTTATTCACACGAATGCCAATCGCTTCAATTTTAAAAGAAATCGACTGGAGCTCACTATGGGGTTTTGTAATTAAAAAGACCATTCCTCTTTTCTGGATACCGATGCAAACCATTACTTTCTTGCTTCCTGCAGAACAAAGAATCCTCTTCGCAGCATTATTAAGTGTCGTATTAGGAGCAATTCTTGCCTTTGCGGGTTTGAAGAAAACCTAAAACTTAATTCATTTGTCGGTTGGGATGTTTTACTGTCATTCGTTGTCATTTATAGACATAGGGTTACGATAAAATAAGGAATGATCATCATTGAATGCTATGGACTTTTGAAATAGAAGAACCTTAATAAATTAAGAAACGTTAATAATGTTGTCTGGCAGTATATTTGTATTGCTTTAATAAATATATTTGTACGGTATAAAACGAACACCCATGAAAAACAGAAGAGAATTATCCGGCACTATCAAGACTGGCAATAAGTCTGTTAGGGTTCATCTTCCAATCATTAAGTTTGAAGAAGATGGTTGCAAGCTGGTTTACTGTCCTGCTGTTGATATAACTGGATATGGCTCCACTGATGATGAAGCAGAGGAATCCTTCTTCGTTTCACTTACCGAGTTTATAAAATATACCCTCAATAAAGGTACGCTTTTTCAAAGCCTCAAGAAATTAGGTTGGCATATCCCAGGAAGTAAAAGGGCACTAAAAACTATCTCTCCACCTTCAATGTCTGATTTATTAGCTGGAAATGACAACTTCAGTCGTATATTTAATGAACACTCTTTCCAAAAGATCGACAGGACTATTGATTTGCCTTTAGCTGTATAATTTATTTATGACCCGCCGCCTGAAGAACATACCATTGCGGCTGTTCCGTGATTATTTAAAACACAAAGGACTTAACCATATCAGAAGTAAGGGAGGTCATGAGGTTTGGTCGTGCAAAGACCTTCCGAGACCAGTAATTTTACAGTCACACATTGATCCAATCCCTGAATTTATTGTTAGGAACAACTTGAGGACACTGGGAGTTAAGGTTAAAGACTTTTACGATTTTGTGGAAAATCATTAAACGATTAATCAAATTTCCCAGGGTTTCATAGATCACGATCACTTCAATATTCGGATGGATAACTTTGTTTAATTTCTGCTCCTGGATACGGGGAACTTGATTCTCGATACTTGATGCTGGATACGTTACCGGATAATTGGTCATTGGCAATTGTGTCCCGATGGTTGGGTTCTTGATTTTGG
>JANQII010000307.1 GCA_028282195.1 Prolixibacteraceae bacterium | reverse complement strand
GATCTTCGGTCACACTGTGTAGTCAAAACCTCAAAGGTAACACCAACCTTACGTCATCCAACATTACTAAATGAAAATTTTTGGGTCTCAGGATGACGTATTCCAATGACCTCGCTAATACAGCCAACGGCTCATTTGCCCGGCATAAGCAAATATAAATCGGAGCATTAAGCTTCCAAACAAAACTAAAACAACTGGCAATACAGTCGGAATTTTAAATTTAGTTAGCTTCATTACCTCTAAAATTGCAGGTAATACCATTCCAATCCCAACAACAAAAACCCAGAATGGAGCAGTGTATGGTCCTCCCAGAAAAAGGCTTGCAGCATCAATTTGCACTTGTGTACTGGCAAGAAAACCCATAAACATGTGCACAATCAGGAATAATTCAATTCCAATTAAAAGAATATCGATTTTTGCAAAGTTGAGTATTTCCTCCTTTGTTTTAGAAAAGAGAATAATAACTGCAGCTCCGGCTGATAGACCTGACGCCAAAAACAGAGGTCCCAAAATAGACGTGTTCCATAACGGGCGGGCATTAAATGCAGAAAATAAAATTCCGGTATAAATGCCAAGGATAACAGATAATATCACAGTCACCCAAGCTAATCCAGGCTTATTTTTCAAAAAGAATTCATTCAAATCTTTCAGAATTACATTCTTCCATTCCCATTTTGGAAAAAACGCTTTAATATGTATCGCACTCCAAACAACAGATATTGGCGTAATTGCCATCAATGTCCATGCTCCCCAAGACATTGGGGACTGTAGTTTTATGGTTGTGTACAATTGCCAGAAATAAGGTTTGTGCCTTAAATCAAGGAACAGTGCCAACAAACCAATTACCAATAAGAAAGGAACAATAATTGGTGCGCGACGAACTGCCCCACGATACTTATCTTCTTTTCCGAGGATTACATAAAGTGCAGCGAAAAACAGAATACCAGCTGCCAAACCACCTAAAAAAAGATAGAGTGGAATATGCCAGTGCCATATTTCCAAATGCGGATCAATGTTCGGGTTCATACGCCCGCTGGTTATAATTTCTTCTCTCATAACGAAAAGTTCAAAGTTTTAAGTTTGGAGTTCAAAGTTTCCCTTCATCATTTATTTGCTTCCAAATTTGACCTTCAATCTTATTTATTCTTTTTTATTCTGAAAAACTGTGACCGAGACTGGCAACTACATCTAATCATACTATTTTCAACTTTCTTTTTAAATTAAATAATAAACCTGTGGCTTTGTTCCAGCCTCCGGAATCAGTGTTTTATATTTTCTCTTTTTCAGAACTTTTGAAACATCGCTGTTTGGATCATCCAAATCACCGAAATACATACACTTTGTTGGACAAACTGCAACACAAGCGGGCTGCCCACCTTCTTTAATTCGGTGATCGCAGAATGTGCATTTATCGACATAACCATCCGGATGTGAATAGCGGGCATCATAAGGACAACTTGCAATACATGCACCACAGCCAATACACCTATGAGGTGTAACTTTAACAATACCCCCAGCATCATAATGACTTGCACCAGTTGGGCAACAACGAACACATGGAGAATTATCGCAATGGTTGCATCGTTCTGAACGGATTTCAATTTCAAGCTGAGGATAAGTACCATCTGTTACTTCCACAATCCAATCACGACAGTATCCAATTGGTACATTGTTTTCAGTTTGACAGGCTACTACGCAATCCGCGCAGCCAACACATTTTTCAGTGTCTATTGCCATTGCATATCTCACGATTTCACCTCGCTTTCTTTTTCAAAACGGAAGGTTACAAAATTGCCACGCATTCCCGTTCCTCCCATAATCGGATCAACCAACACACGAGTAATTAATTGCGTATCACTCACTCCTTTCCCAAAAGCACGGCTTAGTTTTTTATTGGCATGTCCAAATCCATGAACCATATAAACAGAATCGTAACGAACACGTTCTGTTACCCTAACTTTTATGGTAAAGTATGAAACAACCCCATCCTGATTTTCCAGATAGACGGGCTGTCCATTTTTCAAATCCCATTCTTTAGCAACTTTTGGATTTACCCAAACCGTATTTTCTTCCATTAAATCAACCAGGTTTGGATTATTGGAAGTTCTGCCAAACGTATGCATTGGGGCACGTCCATAATTCAAATGATAAAATCCTACCGGTGGTTCCTGATGTGGTTTATAAACCGGCATCGGGTCAAAGCCTTCTTCCTCAAATGCAGTTGAATACAATTCAATTTTTCCTGAATTGGTATTGAATTCGATTTCTTCCCCATCCTGAAAGTACAATCCACCATATTCGCGAGCTAACTTTTTCACCCCAATACGTTTCATTTCTTCCAGGGAAGAACCAACTTTCCTAAGCTGCCAATCAAGCTTATCTTCAAAAGTATTCCAGCTGAAATACTTACTTAATCCCATTTTGTCAGCTAGCTTTTTAGCCATCCAATAGGCAGGTTTGGTATCATACATTGGTTCTGCTGCAGGCATCCGTAAGGCAATACTTGGCTCACGTCCCTGTGCAACCCGAAGATCATCCCAGCGTTCCAGGTAAGTACATTCAGGAAGAACAACATCGGCATAACCGGTAATTTCCATTGGCATGGTGTCAACTACTACCATAAAATCAAGGTTCTGAATAGCTTCCAATGTTTTCTTCTGATCAGGAAGTGTCATGATCAGATTGGTTCCATTCACAATCCAGGCTTTTATGCTGCAATCCAACTCCGGAGAAGGAATTGTTGCATCGCAAACACCTGAAGCCAAAGCCAAATCTGCAAGCTTATATCTTCCTCCCATTGCATCACGCCAGGTCTTTTTAGGTTTTGGATAAGGCGGATGTGGATACGAAGGCACTGATGCTTTTTCAGGCATATAAAATCCACCTCGTCGCCCCCATGAGCCTAGCAAAGCATTTAAAATAGCTACTGCCCGCAAACGTTGAGTATCATCACCATACCAGGTAACATGACGACCTGGGTGAATAATTACCGACGGAGCAGCATTTGCCATTTCCCGGACTGTTTCCCGGATAACATCAGGCTTTATTGTTGTTACTCCATAAGCCCATTCCGGAGTATAACTTTCTACATGTGCTTTGAGTTGCTCAAAGCCATAAGTATATTTTTCAACATATTTTTTATCGTACCATTCATTTTGAATGATCACATTGATCCAGGTCAGCAGCAGTGCAATATCTGTTGCTGGTTTTATCGGTAACCAGAATTTTGATTTGCTGGCAACTGTCGAAAAACGAGGATCAACGGTAATAATTGACGCACCTTTGTCAATGGCATCAGACATTTCCTGAACCTGCCCGTTATGCATATTTTCTCCAAGGTGAGAACCAATCAAGACAAGACAGCGCGTATCTCTGATATCTGTTGGTTCGGGCGAATTTAACCCATCTCCGAACGTGGCAATAAAACCAACCTCGCGAGGGCCACGACACTGTGCATACGAAGGTGCAGCAATATTTGTTGAGCCAAATGCTTTCAATAAATTTCCAAAATACTTACCACCAGAGCCATGCGTAAACAGAGCAGTACATTCTGCACCATGCTCCTCTTTTACCTTTTGAAGGCCTTTTGCAACAGCATTTAGTGCTTCATCCCAACTTGCTTCGCGAAAAGTTTGATTACCATCTTTTCCTTTAACACGAATCAAAGGTTTTTTCAAACGATCTTCATCGTAATACATTCCTACCCCACCAGTACCGCGCGGACAGAACCTACCGTTACAATTTGGATCGTCGTCATTACCTATTATTTTCTGAATATTGCCTTCATCATTTTTGTAAACCCATCCTGCGCATTTCCAAAAACAAACCTCACAATAAGTCGGAGTTCTTTTATTATCTAAAGGGCCGAAATTTCCAAGTTCATTTTTTGAATATGGGGGTATGGCAGAACGAAGTTGCTGACCTGCAAAAATTAATCCGGCAGCACTTAATGAAGAAATTTTTATAAAATCACGACGTTTTTGAGCCATGTTAAATTTAATTTGTCCTATACAAAAATAATAGAATCCCCATATTTAAATATGTACAAATGTCAATGTTTGTCTATTTTAGAATCAATTTAGACACAGTATAAATACATCCACGTCATAATTCACTGAAAATAAAAAACATACATCAAAGATTGATTTTATCTAGAATAATTCCAAATTAACAATTATCAACTCTTTTTATACATTTCAATTCACATTCTTCAGGCATGAGCTGACAAATTCTCAAGAATAACCCCTATCCATATTTCAAGAAAAACTACCAGGCATTTTCACAACATTAATTAAATTTTAAGCCCGTGTTTAAAAAGCTTAAAATGAAGCTAAGAAATTTGAAGATGTTGTTTTTAGTTAGTTATTTTGTGTCGCTTTAAAAAAATACTTTAAAGACTTAAGAAATCATAGAATAAATCTTTCATTAATTAAAAATTATTCAACTATGTCAAAAATTAAAATCGGTATCAACGGATTTGGCCGTATCGGACGTTTTGTTTTCCGTCAAGCGGTTGCTAAAGGCACACTTCAAGTTGTTGCTATCAATGACCTGATCGATGTGGACTACATGGCTTACATGCTTAAATATGATTCTACTCACGGACAATTCGACGGTGATGTTGAAGTTAAAGATGGTAAATTGATCGTTAACGGTGAAGAAATCCGTGTAACTGCAGAAAGAAACCCAGCTGATATTAACTGGGGTGCTGTTGGTGCTGAATACGTTGTTGAATCAACTGGTCTTTTCCTGACAAAAGAAACTGCACAAGGTCACATCGACGCTGGTGCTAAAAAAGTAGTTATGTCTGCTCCTTCTAAAGACGATACTCCAATGTTCGTTATGGGTGTAAACAATGCTTCTTATACCAACGATATGGATTTTGTATCAAACGCTTCCTGTACTACTAACTGTTTGGCTCCTGTAGCTAAAGTATTGAATGACAAATTTGGTATTAAAGAAGGTTTGATGACTACTGTTCACGCTACTACTGCAACTCAAAAAACGGTTGACGGTCCTTCTATGAAAGACTGGAGAGGTGGACGTGGAGCTGCTCAAAACATTATTCCTTCTTCTACTGGTGCTGCTAAAGCTGTAGGTAAAGTTATTCCTGAATTGAATGGAAAATTGACAGGTATGGCTTTCCGTGTTCCTACTCCTAATGTATCTGTTGTTGACTTAACAGTTACTTTGGACAAAGGTGCTTCTTATGAAGAAATTTGCGCTGCAATGAAAGAAGCTTCTGAAGGTGAATTGAAAGGTATTCTGGGATATACGGAAGATGCTGTTGTTTCGACCGACTTCGTTGGTGACCTTCGCACTTCTGTTTTCGACGCGGGTGCTGGTATCTCATTGTCTCCAAACTTTGTAAAAGTTGTTTCATGGTACGACAACGAAATGGGTTACTCTGCAAAAGTATGCGAATTAATCGAGTACATGGATTCAGTAAAATAATTGAACCCAATTTTATATTTTTAGGAAACCGTTTCTGAAAAGAGGCGGTTTTTTTTTTAGCCCTGTTACTTCCAAAATCTTTAAACACCATTCCTGCGAAGGCAGGAATCTCATTCAACATGAACCTTATTAACGTGAATTCGGGATAAGCTATTAATCACAGAAAGTCATAAGTGCGTTAGGTTTTAACTTAAAAGATTCCCACTTTCGTGGGAATGAATTTTGCAATGCGCTAATATTTTCGGAAATTGCCTATCAATTCTTTATTATTCATTTATGAGATTTGGTGCCCTGCTCCGCGAAAATTTAAGGATTGCCCTTCAATCCATCCGAAGTAATCTTCTTCGAACAGTACTTACTGTCTTGATTATTGCGGTTGGTATTACTGCATTGGTTGGAATTTTGACTGCAATTGATGCAATAAAAAAATCAATTACAGAAGAATTTACTTTTATGGGGGCCAATACGTTTACAATCACTTCCAGGGGAATACGGGTTCAAATAGGGAATGAAAGGTACAGGACTAAAAATCATGCCTACATTAATTATTACCAGGCAAAAGATTTTAAAGAAGAATTTGATTTTCCTGCAACTCTTTCAATTTCTACGGTTGCAACCGGAACCGCCACCGTTAAACATGCTTCAAAGAAATCAAATCCCAATGTAACTGTTCAGGGAGTAGATGAAAATTTTATTTATACTGCCGGTCACGAAATTGATCGTGGAAGAAACTTTTCTGCTTCTGATATTGATGATGGCTTAAATGTTGTTCTGCTTGGTGGTGGATTGGTTAGTCGTTTATTTGAAAATGGAATCAATCCTTTACAAAAAGAAGTTAGTATTGGAGGTGGTCGTTACAGGGTGGTTGGAACATTAAAAAAGAAAGGTGGGGCTTTTGGTTCAGCCGGAGATAATATTTGCCTGTTGCCATATACCAATGTGCGTAATTACTTTTCGCGTCCACGCATGAACTTTAATGTACAGATTAAAGTTGAAAATTCTCAGCTTATTGAAGCCGCGATGGGAGAAGCTGAAGGGACATTCCGTACAATTCGTGGTTTAGCACCTTCCGATGAAAGTGACTTCAACATTGATAAAAGCGACAACCTTGTAAACATGCTTCTAAATAATATCAAGAATATAAGCTTTGCTGCTATTATTATAGGAATTATCACTTTATTTGGAGCAGCTATTGGGCTGATGAATATTATGCTGGTATCTGTAACAGAGCGAACCCGCGAGATTGGTGTCCGTAAAGCAATCGGAGCTACATCATCGCTGGTGAAGCAACAATTCTTAATTGAAGCCATAGTTATTGGGCAAATTGGCGGAGCACTTGGAATATTCTTAGGAATATTGGTTGGTAATGTTGTATCAAGTCTAATGGGTATTTCGTTCATTATCCCATGGACCTGGATTTTTCTGGGTGCTGCATTGTGTTTTGGGGTAGGCATTATTTCGGGTTACTATCCTGCCAAAAAAGCTGCCCGATTTGATCCTATTGAGAGTCTGAGGTACGAGTAGCAAACAAACACTAAAAGTTTGCAGGAATAATCAGTTATGGGCGAATAGCAATTCGCCCTAACCTGTCAATCCAAAATGGCAATTTCGAAAAAGAAACCTGAAATGTAATTCACCTCTTTTTACTACCTTTGCTGCGCAGGCCACTCTATCGTCCCCGGTAAAACCGGGGGAGGAAAGTCCGGGCAACACAGGGCACCATGCTTCCTAACGGGAAGTTAGGCGAAAGCCTGGAGTAGCGTAACAGAAAATGACCACCCTGAATTGATGGATTCAAATTAGGGAAAGGGTGAAAAGGTGAGGTAAGAGCTCACCGGTTTTGGTGGTGACACCAGAAGCCGTACGCCTCATGGGTTGCAAGGCCAAATATATTCCGATTCACAAAACGGCCCGTTTTGGTTTTAGCCTCGGTTAAAGGTCGGAAGGGGTAGGCTGCTAGATTGTACCAGCAATGGTACAGCCAGATAAATGATAGAGGTTCTCCGGCCTTTGACGGAGGGTACAGAACCCGGCTTACAGGCCTGCTTTTTTACCAGTGGATTAATCCACTGGTAAAAAATATTTTCCCTTCCATTTCTCAAATTCTTCAAGATACTTTTGAGCAATATCTGTCATCCCTTTTCGTAAATGATGCTTCTCCTGGTTTTTTATATATGCTCTAACTTTATCAATATTTGATGGACTTACAGAAACAGCATAATAATCATCCTGCCATGCAAAGCGATATGGGAAGAATTTCATCCCATTGATCCAATGAGAACTTTCTCCTTTTATCAAATGCATAACTTTAGAAAGTGGTTCGTTATTCCTTAATATTATTAAGAAGCTGTCTAAAAATTATCCATCCATTTGATTATGCATCTTTCCTGCCTACCGCAGGCAGGTTCGTTTATACTGCGTTGAATTTTCCTTATCCCGGGCCACCGGGACGCTCAAATTCGCCTTCCCGGCTTAACCTGGACAAGTCGTCTAAACAAAAATACATCATAATCATTCTGAAAAATAAAATTTAGACAGCTTCTAAGAGATTGTTTTGATTTTTCAATCAAAGCTTGTTCTTCATTGGGGATAATCCACTTATCCGAATTTTCACTACTGCTATCCCGATGATTTATTTCCCTGGTAGCGGGTTTTTGAATTAATCTGTCACCCATCGGATGACTAAAATCTTCGATATCAACAAAGTCATCCGATGGGTTTTGCAACACCATTCAAATCTATTTTTTGAGCGACACCTTACTTTAAGCAATTTATTGTTTACGTGTAGAATAATGAGAAAAAACGGCATTCTGCATTATTGACAATGCAAAACTATAATTCTGATAATAACCCGATGGGGGAAACAAATACATTTGGTGCAAAAGTCAACTACTTACGTAATGAAAAAGTACTTGTCCGAAAGATATCCTTGTTAAGGGCTCTGAACAAAATTCAGCTATTGCTGCGGTTGCCGTCCCAGCCAGGCAAAATTGGGGTTTACTTGAATTATTTAAAGGCTGGGAAGTAAAAGGGGGGCCGGTTTTTGAACTTGTCCCCCTCATTTCCGACGTATCGGGATTGATTATTAATTTTTCACAGTTCCATTTACCAAAAGGGGCAAAAATGTTTGTTTATGATGAGCACGCCAACTGGGTGGGGCTATTTCTTTTCATTTGAAAATATTAAATATCCACCCTCAAAGAAGGTGGGTTATTTTGTACAGGGGTGTCATCTTTCCAAAAGACCGATATTTATCGGGAGTAATAAAATGGAGATCCGGGATCTCCTTCGAACAAGGAAAGGAGAAATTGAGAGGGTGGGAAAATGGGAACAGGAGAACGGGATACAAGTTGCGGGTTGCAAGCTTTGGAATTTGGAATTTGAAATTTGGAATTTATCTTACGGGTTGCGGGTTTCGGGTTACAGGTTGCGGGTTACGGGATAACGCATCAAAACGCCCGTCATCCCGGACGAAATAAAATGGAGATCCGGGATCTCCGTCGAACAAGGAAAGGAAAAATTGAGAAGGTGGGAAAATGGGAACAGGAGAACGGGTTACAAGTTGCAGGTTACGGGTTGCAAGTTTCGGTTTGCGGGCTGCAGTTTTGGGATTTGAAATTTGGAATTTGAAATTTATATAGCAGGA
The DNA here is from genome assembly GCA_028282195.1 of Prolixibacteraceae bacterium. Classification (GTDB taxonomy): domain Bacteria; phylum Bacteroidota; class Bacteroidia; order Bacteroidales; family Prolixibacteraceae; genus Sunxiuqinia. Next base: position 13 of record JANQII010000307.1, on the reverse strand, counting down.
TCAACAGCCAGAA
>JANQII010000300.1 GCA_028282195.1 Prolixibacteraceae bacterium | reverse complement strand
TCAAAATGCCCGACTGACAGGAAATATTAAACTATTCAAATTTAATAACATCACAGTTGGAGCTGAATACTTTAGTGAAAAACAGACTGCATTACCGGGTAATTTTCAGGATAAAAAAATTGAGCGTTATGCAATTTTCTTTCAAGATGAACTGTTTGTTTCAAAAAATCTGACTTTAGTTGCCGGGGGTAGAACTGAAAATCATTCCGTTTATGGGACCAATTTTACCCCTCAGTTTAGCATTTTGATATCTGAAGGCAAGTTTAGCCTTCGTGGTAATTATGGAAAGGGGTTTAGAGCACCTTCCATCAGAGAATTCTATGCCAACGAATTTATGTTACCGCCAAATGGCTTAATATACAACAAGTCTGTTAACGGTAATCCCAACTTAAAACCTGAAATATCCAATTTCATTTCTGCATCGGCACAGTATTCAGATGAAAAATTAGATGTGTCTGCCAGTTATTCTTTAAACGACATAAACAAGCTTATTACCTTGTCTGACGACTATAGCATAATAATGAATGATACCACTGAGCTTCCGGTCATTAAATCGTTAAACTACACTTATGAGAATTTAAACGAAACGACTATTCAAAATATAAAGACTTTTGTAAGCTATCAGTTTTTTAAATGGCTTAACGCAAATGCTTCTTACACATTCATAAATGCTAAAGACAACCATACGGATCAGGCTCTTCTTAACATTAGAAAACACGCAGCCAGGTTTAACCTGAATTTCAACCATATCATAAGGAAAGTAAAGGTAACCGCAAATTTAAACTCCGCTTATTTTGGGTCCAAAAATGTAGTGAATGTTTTTAGTTTTGAACGGGAACCAATCAAGCTCCCCGGCTTTGTTATTTTAAACCTGATGACAACTTTTACGGTTAAAGACCACTATACGTTAAACCTGGGAGCAAACAATCTTCTGGACAAAACAGATGATCAACCCCAGTATTTGAATAATCTTAACCCGGGTAGAATGATTATCCTGGGGGCATCGGTAAGTTTCTAAAAATTAAAGTACAGGTAAAACATTTTGCCTATGCTTCGGTTTTCAAATAAAAAGGTATTAAATGAATTCTGATTTTTCCAGACATATCGAACAAATTTTAAAACAAGAACTCCCCGGAGCAAAATCTCATGTCAAGCTTATTCCTCCCGGCAGGGAACTTCATGTCAAAAAAAATAATGAAAGCCTTGTACGATACAGCAGTGTCCTTTTCCTTCTTTTCCCGGTAAACGGAGAGATTTATACTTGCCTGACCAAGAGAAATCCGGCAATGAAAACCCATCCCGGGCAAATTAGTTTTCCCGGAGGTAAAATTGAAAAAGGCGAAAGTCCGGTAACAACTGCTTTACGAGAGGCAGAAGAAGAAGTTGGCATATCTCCTGGTAAGGTTAAGATTTTGGGACGGCTCTCGGAATTGTATATCCATGTAAGTAATTTTTCGATTTCCCCTTTTGTCGGTTGGGTTAATAAAAAACCTGATTTCATTTTAAATAAAAATGAAGCTGAAAAACTAATCCTTTTCCCAATTCAAAAGTTTCTGAAGAACCCCCAATTAGATCATGTTGAATTAGAAACGGTGACAGGCCCCCTGGTTGTGCCTTATTACCCCCACGATGGTGAAATTGTTTGGGGTGCTACAGCTATGATCATGGCCGAGTTTTTTGATCTTTTTGCTGAAAACGCAATTACTCTTTGATGATATTTAAATAGTGACCATAGGTATTAAGCACCTTGTTTACGTAATTGTATGGTTCGGCTCCGCGGCAATAACCCCATTTTACAACCGGGTCTTTATAATATTTTGCTGTAGATTTATTAAGCAGATAGAAATCAACATTTTCATCCCAAAGAGTTGGATCTTTATCATACTTTTCTGCAAGACGCTGGGCATCCTTTACATGTCCTAACCCTACATTATAAGAAGCCAATATAAATTTTATCCGCTCGGTAGAATCCGGAATTTCATCCACAAACTTTTCATCCAGCCATTTCAACAAACGCACCCCAACTTTAATGTTTGCAGCCGGATCCTCAAAATCATTAATCCTGAACAAATCGGCAGATTCGGGCATAATTTGCATTAATCCATAAGCACCTGCCCATGATTCAGCCTCAGGATTGAAATTTGATTCATGGTATATCAAAGCAGCCACAAGTCGCCAGTCATACTTTGCGTTATCACTTTCAGCTTTTATCATTTCATCAAAAGGAGACAACTTACCACCATTAATTGAATGAAAATCACTTTGAACCATTCTGCTTGATCGGGAGTTTTCGAAATACTTCCTGTAAGTAATATTGTAAGTTGCTGTTTTTTTGAAATCCGTGATCCAGGTGTTCAGGTAATCTTTCCATGCATCAGAATCTTTTCGTACAGCCCAGGCTATGTTTTGCGGAAAACTAATTGGGGTTTTTACATCAAGATTAGGATAATAAGTTTGATTAACTTTCGCCACATTTTCATCACAAACCGTAAAATCAATGTCGCCTTTTGCAACCATTGCAACCAGCTGTTCCACCCCATAAATAGAATCTTCAACGATATTAATTTCAGCACCTATTTCATCGGATAAGTTCATTAGTCTCCTGTAATAAGCTGTATTCTTTTGCACATAAATGTCCTTTTCAGCTAAATCCAATTGATTTCGAATCAATGATTTTTCCACTACCCTTCGACTCATCTGCCTCCACTTTTCGGGCTTTCGCTGAACCAAAACCTGCCGGGTTTGTTCCAAAGGCCTTGTAAAGTCTATGTATTGATTTCGGGTTTTTGTAACAGTTAGGTTTTTGGCCACAAGATCATATTGATTTCTCCACAAACCTTCAAAAGTTTCCTGAAGGTTATTGCTTACCGAAATCTCAAGTTCTACGCCCATGTCTTTTGCCAGGTACTTCAACAAGTCGTATTTAAAACCCATTGGCCTTCCCCTGTAAACAAAGTAATTGGTTGAGTTATAATCGACAACCACCCTTAGTTTACCAGACTCCATGATCAGGTCAAGATCTGTTTCTTTTTCAGGTTCACTTTCTTCCCGGTCAAGCTTATTTGTACTACACCCAGCCAAAATGACTAAAAAAATAATGAGGGTTTTTCTCAAATGTATAGTTGCTTTATCCATGGTAAAACATCGTTTGTCTAGTCGTAAAACGACCAGGCAACCCCAAGACGGAAAGTCCGACGGTAATATGGGTGTGTTGGTGCAGCCCAATAGTTTCCGTCCAACAAACCAGCAGCAGCATTCAGCCATTGAAAAAATGCCCTTGTGCGCTTCAATTTGAGGTTAACATGTAAATCTACCATTGGGAAGTTACCGATTTTTTCCTGATTTTGCCAATAAAACCGACCTGTTGCAGGGTCGAAAGCATCTGCATAAAACTCGGAATGGTGCCTTACATCAACCCCTAAGCGGGTTTTAAGCACCTTGGAAATTACGGTTTTATAATTCAAACTACCATAAACCATCAAGTCTGGCAAGTGAAGATAATTTTCCTGATTTCCTTTTTGCCAGTTTACCTGTCCGCGTATCAACCAGTGCCTGGTTTCAATATCTTTTTTTGCATATGCCGAAACAACCAGCATCTCGGAACCACCTTGTTGCGGCAAGGCAGATTCATTATTGAAAATATAATTTCCAATCAAAGCATAATTTACCCCAACAGTCAATTTATAACGCTGAGAAGTGATTTTTGAGCGAATAATCATTTCATTAATATTGTCGAAACGATTATCCCACTTATAATGGTTTGATGTGAATTTCTGCTGAAAATAATCAGGTACAATAGTGTTTAACTCACCGTCTACCTGGAAACTCATAGTATCTTTACCTATTCTTATTGGCTTATACAAATAAGCACTTAGCTCAGTTTGTCCAGACCTGTAACCGGTTAAATAAATTTTCCCTTTGCCTCCCCATCTCCAGAATTTTCCTTCATCACGAAATATTCCACCACCAACAAATGTATTGTTGTAGTTTTCTTTTACCATGGTGGTATCATTTACCGGCATAGTTACAGCAATTTGGTCATGCCCAATAAATGCCCGTTTTCCAAAAGTATATTTACGATCAGGGGCTTCATAAAACCTAATCTGGAAAATATTTGTAAGCCGGTTGTATTTTATACTATCATTTGTAGCCAGTGTATCAAGAAAAACCGTTGAATAATAATCTTCACCCCTGTCTTCATCCACATAAATTCTCTGATTTCCCGAATACTCAAACTGGTGCATGAAACCAGTTCTTGGAATAAACGTTTCAAGTATATTGCCTTCTTCATCCTCTTCTTCAATTGTTTTCCCAACACGGTATTCATTGGTTAATTGAAAAGTCGTATTCTTTATTTCAGAGTGGGCATTCAAGAGGTTTACCAAATAGGTTTCAGTTTCATCATAGGTGTTCAAATCTTCTTCGCCCTCAATAATTAATCCACCGTTCTCCTGGTTTTCAACCCGATTAAAAATAATGGCTCCATGAGTTAGCCATTTGTCAGAGGTGTAACTTGAATAAAGGCCAATTGCACTGTTTTTATTTTCCTGTCTTCTGTAATGCCCTATAGACCTGCCCTGATTATATAAAAAAGTAAAATTGAAATCCTTATTTACATTTTGTGAATGAAAAACATTGAAACGGTTTTCAGTACGCGTATTTTTGTTTTCACTCTGACTGTAATCCAACAATGTATATGGAGTTGTCGTATTAAAATACATGATGTTCTCAGGCATTTTTGCATAAGCATCATAAGAACGATAAAAATAGAAATCAGAATACGATTGCCGGGTAAAAAAATCATTTGATAAGTATGCTCCCCCAAAATTACCTGTATAGATATTACTTATACTTCTTTTTTGGATCGGATTATAAACATGGAAGAAATTCAATGTAGTATCCATATCAAACGAATCCAGCTTTGCTCCATAGTCTTTCAGGATCCAGTTTCTTATTATTGAAGGAATATGCTTTTTCTCACGATCTTGATCATGTTCACGCATTCCTTCTTGTTGCTGACCAAATCCATCTGGTCCATCGTACATCTCATCCCCCATTCTATCGCCAGGGCGAGTAGGTACAATTTGTGCAAAGGTTCCAAAAGCAATTGAAACGAATAATATTATCAGACTAATTTTCTGGATCATGACGGGGCAAAGATAATTAAAAGTCATTCGAGCCATAAAAAATAAACCCTTAAAAAACTTTAATTTAGAAACTGTTTTTTACAAGTTATTTTTGACATTGTACTTTTTAGCAGATAAGCTGTTTAAATGTTACATTTGAATCAGGAATATAATGGATATTAACTATGCCTGAGCAACAAAACACAGAACTTAAACGAAGCTGGCACGATGATTACCTTAAATGGGTTTGTGGGTTTGCCAATGCTGTAGGCGGTAAAATATACATTGGGAAGGACGATGACGGGAATATTGTTCACCTTGAAGATTACAGACAGTTGATGGAGATTATTCCGCAAAAAATACGGAATACGATGGGCATTACCTGTGATGTTAATTTGCAGGAATATGACAATAAAAAATATATTGAAATCATAGTGAATACATGTTCAGTTCCGGTGTCGATAAGGGGAAGATATTATTACCGTTCGGGCAGTACAAAAAACGAACTTACCGGAGTTGAACTAAATGAATTTTTACTGAAAAAGGCAGGAAAAACATGGGACGATGTTATTGAAGAACGAGCCACTATTGATGATATTGATACAAACAGCATAGCCAAATACATTGAAGATGCAAAAGACAGTGACCGTTTGCCGGATGTAGAAGGTCTATCTACCTACCAGTTTCTTGAAAAATTGCGCTTAATTGAGAAGCTGTCTAAAAATTATCCATCCATTTGATTATGCGTCTTTCCTGCCTACCGCAGGCAGGTTCGCTTATACTGCGTTGAATTTTCCTTAAATAG
>JANQII010000297.1 GCA_028282195.1 Prolixibacteraceae bacterium | reverse complement strand
ATGTTGGCAAGAAGCCGCCTGCCTGACGGATTTCCTCCCGGAGGGATGGCAGTCAGGGAAGACCGAAGTCAGAAGTAATCCTTTGGACAGTTTAGCGGGGACTTCCCTGACTGCCGTCAGGCAGGCAGCTTCTGACTTCTGACTTCAAGCCTCTTGTGTGGAAATTTATAGAAACTAAAGTAGCTGCAATGGAATTGCAGGGCCTGCTCCGAACCTGGTTCGGAGGTTTTAACCTTTAACTAGAAAATAAACTTACATACTATTGATTGCCGTCACCCTGAACTTGTTTCAGGGTCTGTGTCAAACAGAATGACGAGTTTAAATTTTCAAAGGCTTCCTCTCTTTGTTTCTTTAAAAAATCAACCCCCAACCCCTGCCCGCAGGCAGAAAGTTGAGGAGAAGATTATTCGCAAAATTTTACTATTTTCTTCGGGCTTTCCAGTATTCCCTGAACTTGTCTTGTGAAATAATTCCAACCGGACCTTCAATAATCCCTCCATCCCACCGGTCATCGCAAACGCGAATCTCTATCAGATTTTCCTGTCCCGGTTTTAAAACGCCTTTTGGTATAAAATAGTTTCGGATTTCCCGATATAAGCTGTGCCCATTTCTTGGATAATATTTCCCGGTTCCGGCAACAAACTTTCCGTTCACGTACAACTGATCAACATCATCAATTTTTCCGGCTATTAATATCAATTGTTTTTGGGCTAAATCTTCCGGGATGAACACCTTTTTATGGTACACCGCGTATCCATCATATTTATAATAGCCCTGATTTTCCCACATCCCGGGCACCAGAATTGGCTTTGCCCTTTCGTTATCGATCTTCTTACCTTTATTAAACATCCACTCTCCGGTAAGCTCAATATCAAAATTTGCCAACACTCCACGAGCCTCAAGACTAAATTTTCCTGAGATCAGTCCCCCTGAAAGCTTGGCATCATAAACCCTGACAGCAATTAGGTTTTCTTCGCCAAACCTGATCACCTGACCAGAAATCCGATACCTTCTTTTTGCATTATAAGCTGTATTATGATGTGGTGGGAAAGATCCGGATTTTCCAACCTTAATACCATTAATAAAGGTTTCATCAACATCATCAATAAAGCCCAGGTTTAAATACAACTCACGATCTTCAAAACCTTTTGGGACTTTAATTTTTATTCGATACCAGGCGTATCCATCATACCCCTGAAATCCCTGATTTTCCCAGTTAGATGGCACTTTAATTTGATCCCAGTCACTATCGTCATATTCAGGATTAGCCCATTCCATCCGGTCCCCTACCCGGAACATCCATTTTCCCTCGAGCCTAATTTCATCCGAAAAAGCTTTCATCCCAGCCGATTGAATGAATACAGCAATAAGTAGCATCAAATATTTATATGTAACCTTCATCCCTTTAAAATTAATCCAGCAGCAAGTCAAGTAAATCATTCAAAAATGAATTCCACCCGTTGTTTCGGTATTTCCATCTATATCTTTCAGAAAGTTCCCTGGCTTTATTTCGTTCAATTATCCCAACCGGGCCTTCATAAATTCCCCCATAACCGTACATATCTTCAACCTCAACTACAAGTACATTTTTGTGGCGAAGCAAATCTTTCGGAATCCGGTATGCCCTGAATAACTGATACGCATTGTCTCTCCTAAATCTGGAATAGTTTGGAAGCTCTTCCACTTCACCAATCAATTTACCGTTCAAAAAAACTTCTTCAAAATCATCAATTTTCCCAAGAATTAAATATAAATCTTCTTCCAGAAGTTCATTAGGAACAGAAAAACGTTTACGGTACCAGGCTCTGCCATCTAATCTTTCAAAGCCTTGGTTTTCCCATTTAGCAGGAACATAAATATCATTCCACTCCCGATCATCAAATTCAGGGTTACGGTGTCCTTTCCAGTAATCAGGACTAAATTTCCAGGTGCCACTCAGGTTTATATCGAGAAGATTTACATCACGGTCAAAATAAATCCCTATTCTGTTTCCATGAATAATACCTCCATGTCCTCCTTCATCATATATTCTTACACATATAATATTATCGTAAGGTTTTAAAATATCTGCGGGGACCTGGTATACCCTTTCTTGTTTAAATGCTGTTTCAAATTTTGGAGGAAACCCTCCGGTCTGACCGATCTTCTTCCCGTTAATGAATACTTCATCTGCATCATCAATAAACCCTAAAAAGAGTGAATACATTTCAACATCTGCGGTGTTGTTGAAATCGAAGGATTTTCTGTACCATGCAAACCCATTGTACCCCGGATAATACTTCTCCCAAAAGTGAGGTACATTTATTCGGTCCCAGTCACTGATATCTGTATCGGGGTCAGCCCAGCTAATATCATCCCCTATGGTAAAATGCCAGCTACCCTTAAGATCTGCAACTGACTTCCAATCTGCGGCCTCCAGCCCCGCCGGGCTGAAGGCCAACAGAAAAAGCATAGTAACTATTAAAAGCCTATCGGTCATTCTTTCAGATTAATTTTCTTAAAAATAACGATTATCTGTTACTTCTGGTAATCAATGCATTTTATACCTCAAATACAAATTGAAAGTATATGCTTGCCCGCTAAGTATTTTATCGGCATGTATGATGTTATTCTTTAAAAAGTGTTTTACGTAATTTTCAGCGTCATAACTATCCGTTTTAACTTTTAAAAGAACAACTTCCTGTTCTCCATTTACATAAAACGATACTTTAACATTTTCTTTTACATCCCTTATTCCATTTTCTGCAAAATAATTATTAGGATCGTTTACATCCTTATTTAAAGCTACACTAATATCTTCAATTAGATTTTTTTGTGCTGCCTGCACGCTGGTTTCTGTTTTGCCTGCATAGGCAATGGTACTAATTAATACTGCCAGTACCATGGTAAAAATTGTTTTCATGACCTTGTTTGTTTTTAGTTAAAATGTTTCTGAATTGTTTCATTAATCATTGTCACTTGCAAAGTAAAGGCACGTATGTAACCTGGCTGTCAAAATCATGTCACATGTTGTGGAAAGTTGTCACAGAAATGTCACAGAAAAACTAGTGTCAAGTCAAGTATGAGATGTCGGTTAAGTCGAAGATATTTTTGTTTCCGGCAATGCATAAAAATCCGCGCATAGTCCGGCAGCTGCCGGATAA
>JANQII010000296.1 GCA_028282195.1 Prolixibacteraceae bacterium | reverse complement strand
ATCAATGTTTAATCCCAACAGGTGGGAAAATGACCTGTGGGAAATTGTTAGAATTATGAAACTAACGGTACTTATTATTTTATTAGCCCTGGTGCAGGTCAATGCATCAGTTTATTCACAAACCACTTCATTTATTTTCAAGGAAAAGAATTCGACCATTGAATCAATTTTAAATAAGATTGAAGACCAAAGTGAATTCTTTTTTCTGTACAACAATCAAAAAATTGATGTTGAAAAAAGAGTCAGCATTGAAATTGAGAACAAAAGGATTAATAAAGTTCTGGATCAGTTATTTGAAGGAACAGAGATTAAGTATCTGGTGAAAGACAGGCAGATTGTTTTATACAATAATGCTGTTGAAGAAAGTGATATGCTCCAACAAAAAAAGGTAGTGAAAGGGAAAGTAAGTGATGAAGACGGCCTCCCTTTGCCGGGGGTTACCGTTTTAATAAAAGGGACAACAAATGGCACGATTACCGGTTCAGATGGTAACTATACCATTTCAGATGTTTCAGGGGAAGATATCCTGGTTTTCTCTTTTGTAGGGATGCAAAGTCAGGAAATTGAAATTGGCATCCAAACTATAATCAATGTAGAGATGATTGTAGACGCTATAGGAATTGAGGAAGTTGTAGCTATTGCTTATGGTACTACTAAAAAAGCGGCTTTTACCGGTTCGGCTACATTTATCGAAACAGAACAAATACAAAACGCTGCATCTTCAAATCTTAGCAGTGCCATGCAAGGGTTGAGTCCCGGGGTACAGATCATTAATAATGTGGGTAAACCTGGTCAGGATGCAGAAATACAAATCAGGGGATTCGGATCTCTAAGTGCCTCAAACGATCCACTTATTATTGTAAACGGTATTGCTTATGATGGTTCGTTGAGCAGCATAGCACCAAACGAAGTTGAAAGTATTTCCATTTTGAAGGATGCTGTTTCAACGTCATTGTATGGTTCCAGGGCTGCTAATGGCGTGGTTCTGATTACCACAAAAAAAGGAGCTGCAGGTAAAACAGTTATAAACTTTAAATCAACTTGGGGCACATCTGATTTTGCCGTTGCCCTGCCTGAAAAAATGAATTCAGCCCAGCATTACGAGGCTGTTTGGGAAGGACTCTATTACGACCACATGGTACTTTCCGGAAAATCTGATCAGGAGGCAAGAGAATTGGCAAGTGCGCAGGTAACCGATAAATTCTTCATTGCAAGGCCACATACAAGCTATTTAGGTTATGACAGGAATTACAGGAGTAACTGGAACATAGATGATCCTGTTGGATTGGATGGTAAAATTAAAGATGAAGCTTACCAGCTGTATGAATATGATTGGCATGACCTCTTTGAGCAAAAACTAAGACAGGAGTATGCCTTGGATATAAGCACCGGACTAACTGAAAAAACAAACTTGTTTTTTGCAACTTCGTTCATGGATGATCAGGGACAATTTCTTACCCAGCGTTTTAAAAGATGGTCTACCAGGATTAGGATAAATACACAGATCAATGATCGGATTTCCATTGATGCATCGCTTAATTACATAAAAAATGACCAAAATGACCCTGCAGAATCAACTCGTTTTGTAAGAACTGTACCAACTCCGGTTAATCCATATCAGTTTGATCATGAAAATGGTGGATTTATGTTGGATGCTTATGGGAATACTGCTTTAGAACGCGGTGGTGGCCCGTCTTATGCAGGAAGAAGATTCTTTGGAGGTACCAATCCATTTGAATACTCTATTGATCCTTATGAGCCTGACAGCTACGCGTTTAATGTGAGGAAAAGACATAAGCTGATTAATCAAATTGCGGTAAATGTTGACCTGTTGAAGAACCTAAGCTTTAAATCAAGCCTTAGTGCAGATCTGGATATCAATAATTATCACCGGTACCGAAGTCCTGTTAATGGTATCACAACTGTATTGGGCTGGGCTTCTAAAAATAATACAACAAGGTTTGGTTATACCTGGAATAATATCTTGAATTACTCTTTTGCATTTAAAGACCATCAATTCAACTTAATGGCAGGTAATGAACTTTATTCCTGGAAAAGTGACTATGTATATAGCTACAAGGAAGGATTTCCTGTGCCGGGAATTTTTGAGGTTAATGCAGCATCGGCTGAACCAGATGCACAATCAAGCTCAACGGAATACAGTTTAGCAAGTGCGATTTCACGTTTAGAGTATAATTATAAAGACAAAATATATACAACTGCCAGCTTTAGGGCTGATGGCTCATCTCGCTTTCATCCTGATAATCGCTGGGGATATTTCTGGTCAGTTGGTGCTGGCTGGCGTATTTCTGAAGAAAGTTTTATGTCTGGCATAGGTTGGCTTGATAATTTGAAACTAAAAGCCAGTTATGGTACAACAGGTAATGATAAAATTTCATTATACGCTTATCAGGCATTATTCGATCCTGGATATAGTTTTTATGATGAATCCGGTGCACTGGAAAAAAGACTTCCTACCAAAGAGTTAGGCTGGGAAAAAAATGTTCAGTTTAACGTAGGTGCAGAATTCATGCTTGGAGGCAGGTTATATGGCGAAGTTGAATACTTCATTCGCCAATCTGATGATCTTCTATTTTCAAGGCCACTTCCCCAATCATTTGGTATTACTTCTGTTGATGATAATATTGCCAAAGTTGAAAACAAAGGTTTTGAAGTAACCCTGGGCTATAAAATTCTTAAAAATTCAGAACTTAAATGGGATGTTTCATTAAATGCTACACATTTTAAGAATGAAATTATTGAAATGCCTCTTGAAGAAATGTTTGTGCCTGGTTCAAGTTATAGAAAATGGGTGATTGGTAAATCAATTTATGAATTCTGGTCTCCAACATGGGCTGGTGTAGATCCGGAAACCGGCGACAATACCTGGTACAAAAACGTTTTCGATGCCAGTGGAAATATAACCGGACAGGAAATCACCAATAAATGGGCAGAAGTAAATAATGAAGATCACCGGACTTTCCAGGGATCGTCACTGCCAGATTTATTTGGATCAGTTACCAATTCACTATCCTATAAAGGATTTGATTTTTCATTCATGTTCTATTACAGCCTGGGAGGTAAAATGTATGATGCTGCATGGAAGGAAATGATAAATATGCGTAATGCCTTTGGTTTAACGACATACTGGATTGATAATCACTGGACTCCGGATAACCCAAATGCAATAATACCACGACCATCTCACAAGAAATTTGGCGACAATGGCAGGGTAACCAACCAGTATATGTACGATAATGATTTTCTACGTTTAAGAAATGTTAATATCGGCTATACACTTCCACAAAGCATTGCCAATAAAATAGGAGTTAACAAGCTAAGAATATTTGCTCAAGCTGAAAACCTTGCTACATGGGGATCTGCTGCAGACAGGGGAACTGACCCTGAGGTTGCAGGATTTGATGGCGCTACTGATTATAATTATGCTGCAAGAAAAACCCTGGTAGGTGGAGTCCAAATTCAATTCTAAAACATACAATTATGAAACAGTTTAAATATATCATATCAATTTTAATTCTTGCGCTGGTATTTACTTCATGCGAAGAGTATTTAGATCATCAACCTTCAGTTGATATATCTGAACAACAATTACTTGAAAATCTCTCCGGTTACCAGGTTGTACTCAATGGAACTTACAAGTATTTAAAAACCGGTACCAATGGGATCACTGTTGGAATAGCCGGGATGCAGGCATATAATGCCACAGCTACCCCAGATCTTTGGGTACGTGAAATTGGTAACGGATTTTACTTTTCAAGTATCTTTTTATCTTCAAGAACTGAAGCGGACGGTGCTTATTCAAATCGGGCATGGGAATACAATTACAAAATCATCAATCATTGTAATATTATCCTGGAAAGTATTGATACGTTTAGCGAAACACAGGCAGGTGAAGTCGCGGAAATAAAAGGACAGGCCCTTGCTATTCGTGCCTGGGCCTACTTCAACCTGATAAGGTATTTTCAACAAACTTATGTCATAGCTAAAAACCAGCCGGGAGTTCCAATTTATACAACTCGTGCCACAGCAGAAAGGGAACAAGCTGATCGATCAACTGTAGACGAAGTTTATACATTAATCCTTGATGACCTGAATACTGCTTTGAGTTTGTTGTCAGACTGGTCGAGGCCAGCTATGGAATACATTAACAAAGATGTTGTTAATACCTTTTTAGCTCAGGTTTATATAACCATGCAAAATTGGGCTGAAGCAGCCAGTCATGCAAATGCTGCTCGTTCCGCTTACTCATTAATGACCGGAGATGAATATCGTAATGGCTTTGCTTCATCCAACAATGAATGGATTTGGGGTTTCTCACAAACTGAGAATGACAATATTCAAACCCGGAATTTATTTGGTCGTTGGGGTATCAATGATCATCGTCCTGCTGGTACTGTATTTGCCGATGAAACTTTGCGTTGCAATGAATCATTTGTGAATCTGTTTGAAGAAAATGATGTAAGGAATCAGTTCTGGTACAAAGATGCAGGTGCATTAAATTCAGGTTGGGCTTCAGATAAATTTCGTGATGATGGTGCAGATTATTACGGAGATATGATTGTTACCAGGGCTGCCGAAATGTACATGATAGAAGCAGAAGCACTTGCGCAGCAGGATCAAATACCTCAGGCCCTTGCACTATTAAATGAATTACAAACAGCCCGTAATGCAACTTTAACTACTACTACTGATAAAGCAGCATTATTGGATGCCATCTGGATCGAAAAGCGAAAGGATCTTTATTCCGAAGGATTGATTTTCTGGGATTTGTTGCGTATGCAAAAAGATCTGGTTAAAGCTGGTGATGCTCAGGATCAGTTTACGGTACCTGCAAGATCATATCAATTTATTATGCAAATACCTACTGATGAAATGAACTTTGGCAACATTTCTGTTCAAAATCCATTAGATGATGTTTATAACCCTTAAATTCTAGTGTCAAGTCAAGTATGAAATGTCGGTTAAGTCGAAGATATTTTTGTTTCCGGCAATGCATAAAAATACGCGCATAGTCCGGCAGCTGCCGGATAA
>JANQII010000294.1 GCA_028282195.1 Prolixibacteraceae bacterium | reverse complement strand
AATTATCCAAAGAGAGAACATATAGGGTATTTCAAATAAAAGGGGACAGTATGTTGCCCGTTATGCCCGGAGCTTATGTTTTTTGCGAGTTTGTTCGTGAATTAAATCAAGTCAAAGATGGGCAAACATATATTTTAATAACCAAAGATGAAGGTCTGGTTTATAAGCGTGTTTTTAAAGAAAATCAAAATCAGCTTCTGTTAAAATCAGATAATATTGAATACCAGCCATATTCTGTTAGTAATGATTCTGTACTTGAAATATGGAAAGCTAAAGGGATTTTAAGTTTTGAATTGCCTAAGCCGGAACAAGCAAATCTCTCTCAATTGCCTGGTCTTATTAACGAACTGCGCAGCGAGATTCGTAGTTTGAAAAAGTAATTCTACTTTCCATATTCATCATTCAACCAAATAAATCTTTCAGGCATCATTTGTCGCTTAAAATTTGTAAATTGCGCCACCTTAAAAAATATGACTATGGGTCTCTTCGGATCATTTACAAAATCAAAAAAAGAGAGTTTAGATCAAGGTTTAAGTAAAACCAAAGAAAGTGTATTCAAAAAGCTTGGTCGTGCTGTTGTCGGGAAATCAAAGGTTGATGATGAGGTTCTTGATAACCTGGAGGAAGTGTTGATTACTTCTGATGTTGGTGTTGATACGACGCTTAAAATCATAGAACGTATTGAAACTCGTGTTGCAAAGGATAAATACCTGGGAGTTGATGAACTAAATAACATATTAAAGGAAGAAATAGCGGAGATGCTGGAAGAAAACAATACGGCTGATGTGGCTGATTTTGAGCTTCCGGAAATTGAAGGGCCTTATGTTATTATGGTCGTTGGTGTAAATGGGGTAGGAAAGACCACAACCATTGGTAAACTTGCACATAATTTTAAAAAAGCAGGTAAAAAGGTTGTTCTGGGAGCAGCCGATACGTTCAGGGCTGCAGCTATTGATCAGCTTGAGATTTGGGCTGAGCGTGTTGATGTACCAATTGTAAAGCAAAGTATGGGTTCTGACCCTGCTTCTGTTGCTTATGATACATTAGCTTCTGCAAAAGCAAATAATTACGATGTTGCTATTATTGATACAGCAGGCAGGTTACACAACAAAATTAACCTGATGAACGAGCTTACTAAAATCAAAAATGTGATGCAGAAGATTGTTCCAAATGCGCCGCATGAAGTATTGTTGATTTTGGATGGTTCTACTGGTCAGAATGCCTTTGAGCAAGCAAAACAATTCACCAAAGCGACTGAAGTTTCGGCTATGGCCCTTACCAAATTGGATGGTACTGCAAAAGGTGGTGTTGTGCTGGGAATTTCAGATCAGTTTAAAATCCCGGTGAAGTACATTGGTATAGGTGAAAAAATGGAGGACTTACAAATCTTCCGCCGAAGAGAGTTTATTGATTCGCTGTTTTCGTAACTGACTGCTAAGGTAATGTCATGCTGTCCCGAGTGCTCAGGATCAGCATCTAATTCTTAAACAGATCCCGAATCAAGTTCGGGATGACGATATCATATCAATGAAGTGAAAACATGTACAGGGGTGTCATCTTTTGAAAAGATGACACCCATTGCTTACGATAAAAACAAAACTGTAATTATTTTCTATGAAACGGGGTAAAGTCAATATTACTACTTTGGGTTGTTCCAAAAACCTGGTTGATTCTGAGATGTTGCTTAATCAGCTTGATTTAAATGGGTTTGAAGTCGTTCACGATAGTCTGGATAATGATTCGAACATTGTAATTCTAAATACTTGCGGATTTATTTTAGATGCCAAAGAAGAATCCATAAACTCCATTTTGAATTATGTGGAAGACCGCAAGAATGGTAAGCTTGACAAGCTGCTGGTAATGGGTTGCCTTTCTGCCCGGTATAAAGAAGATTTGCAAAATGAGATTCCGGAGGTCGATAAATTTTACGGTAAGTTTGACTATAAAGAAATTGTTCAGGATTTAAATGCCAATTTCTTTGAAAACAAAATGTATCACCGCTGGAAAACAACGCCGGCGCACTATTCGCACCTAAAGATAAGTGAGGGTTGTAACCGTCATTGTTCATTTTGTGCTATTCCTCAATTCACAGGAATCCATAAATCCAGAAGTATGGAAAGCCTTTTGGATGAAGCGAAAGAACTGGTTTCTTCCGGTGTGAAAGAATTACTCATAATTGCGCAGGACTTGTCGTATTACGGAATTGATATGTATGGCGAAAGTAAATTAGCGGAACTGGTTGATAGGCTAGCTGATATTGAAGGTTTGGAGTGGATTCGTTTGCATTATGCGTATCCTTCAAAATTCCCGATGGATTTGCTCAAAGTAATTCGTGAGCGAGACAATGTGGCAAACTATCTTGATTTACCTCTTCAGCATATTACCGATCATATGCTGGGGCGAATGCGCCGTAAAATCAACAAAGAAGAAACAAGTAAGCTGATCGAAACTATCCGCAATGAAGTTCCGGGCATTGCACTTCGAACTACTTTCCTGGTTGGCCATCCAGGTGAAACTGAAGAAGATTTTGATGAGCTTAAAGCATTTGTTTCAGAATATAAATTTGACCGGTTGGGCGTTTTCTCATACTCCGATGAAGATGATACTTATGCATTTAAAATGTATGAAGATGACGTTCCCCAGGATATGAAGCATGAACGTGCTGATGAGCTGATGGAACTTCAGCAGGGAATTTCAGCCGAACGAAACCGTAGTTTTATTGGTAAAACCTTAAAAGTTTTGGTAGATCGGGAAGAGAGAGATTTCTTTGTAGGGCGTACAGAATATGATTCGCCCGAGGTTGATGGGGAAGTGTTGATTGAAAAATCGGATGCAATTGAAATCGGCCAATTTCACCAAATAACCATTACAGGCTCTAATGAGTTTGATTTGGTGGGAAAAGTGAAATTATAAACTCAATGATAAACCAGCGCTAAATCTAATTCCAGACCAGTTAAGCATAATATACTCTCCATTATTCAGTAGATAATTATCGGGATTGTCTTTAGACTCGATTTTGCTTTCTGGTGAAAAATCATACTGGCCAGAAAGATTGAATGAAATGGATTCAATAATTCTTTTTTCAAATCTAATTTTAGGATAGACACTCCACCACGACTTACTTTTCAACTCAATAGTATTGGATTCATTGGTATGGTCAATTATTTTGAATTCATTTTTCAAATTGATATCTGAGAGCTTGGCTCCAAGAGCTAGTGTCAAGTCAAGTATGAAATGTCGGTTAAGTCGAAGATATTTTTGTTTCCGGCAATGCATAAAAATACGCGCATAGTCCGGCAGCTGCCGGATAA
>JANQII010000237.1 GCA_028282195.1 Prolixibacteraceae bacterium | reverse complement strand
TTATCCGGCAGCTGCCGGACTATGCGCAGATTTTTTGCCTTGTCAAAAACCAAAATAACTTCAACTTAACCGTCATTTCAGACATGACACGACACTAGTTGTTTTATATTTGATGATAAATTCATGAAGAAAACTCTAAAAACACTAAGGAAACTCCATAAATGGCCGGGAATTATAATTGCCTTTATTGCAATACTTTTTGCGTTTTCGGGTATTGTAATGAATCACCGGCAAGTGTTCTCCGGTATTGATGTAAACCGTAATTTACTGCCACCGGGCTATCAATATGAAAACTGGAACCTGGCTGCGGTTCGTGGTGGTGTGAACCTGAGAGATGGGACTAACCTTATTTATGGTAATATTGGCGTTTGGAAGAAGAATGGTGATTTGTTTTCTGACATGAACAAGGGCTTTCCGGATGGTATTGATCACCGGAAAATTTATAAGCTTCAGCAGTACACGAATGAAAAGCTTTTAGCAGCAACCCACTTCGGACTGTATGAGTTTTTAAATGAACAATGGCATAAAGTTGACCTTCCGGTAAAAGAAGAGAGGTTAACAGATCTTTTTATAAAACAAGACACTTTAATGGTGCTGAGCCGCTATTACTTACTGAAAACTGTTGACGTAAAAAACTTTGAAGTAATTCAACTGCCAGCTCCTGAAAACTACAAACGACAAGCCGGATTATTTAAGACTTTGTGGGAGCTACACAGCGGTGAACTGTTTGGACTTACCGGAAAGTTAATTGTTGACTTGCTTGGCCTGGTTGTCATTACACTTTCAGTAACAGGCTTACTGCATTTCTTTTTTCCAAAAATTGCAAAACGCCGAAGAGAAAAGAAAAAAGACAATACCCGTTTATCAAAAGTTAGAAAAAAGAATTTGCGTTGGCACAATGTGCTTGGTTATGTATTTATTTTCTTTTTGCTGATTAATACTACCGCCGGTATTTTTCTTCGTCCACCGCTTTTAATTCCAATTGCCACTAAAAAGGTTGGCTTAATCCCCGGTACACATTTGGATAGCCCTAACCCCTGGTTTGATAAACTAAGACGGGGAACCTGGGACAATGATCTGAAGAAATATATTTTTTCTACTTCTGATGGCTTTTTTGTGGCCGATGAAAGTTTGAGTGATCCGCTAAAATCAATAAGAAAACAACCACCGGTTAGCGTAATGGGTTGCAATGTATTCGAGCAAATTGGGCAGTCACAATATTTGGTTGGTTCATTCAGTGGCTTATTTATTTGGGATATTCCGGGCAATACCGTTTTGGATGCTTTTACTCAAAAACCACCTGTAGCCAGTACCGGAAGACCAATCTCTGATCATATGGTAACCGGGTATTTCTCACCTTCAGAAGACAGCCATTTTTTATTTGAATACGATCGGGGCATGACTTCCTTTGAAGGGCAGAAGCCCTGGACAATGTCGGAAGAACTTCTTGATAAAACTCCGATGTCGCTCTGGAATACCTGCCTTGAAATACACACTGGACGTATCTTTGAGCACCTGATAGGACCTTTCTATATTCTTTTCGTACCATTAGCCGGCTTATGCCTTATGATGGTTCTTGTATCCGGTTTCCTTATTTGGTGGAAAGCTTATCGGAGATGAGTTGCGAGTTTCGGGTTTCGAGTTACAAGTTAGGAGTTGAGTTTTTTATCGTCATCCCGGCGAAGACCGGAATCTTTGTCGAATAAGGATTGGTAAGAGCTAACAATCCGAAAATCTGGGCATCTGATAACCCAATACTAAACAAATGTTGAAAACTTACTACACCTTTGTAATAACTTTAAGGTTTGGTTTTGTTAACTTGTGAAGTGTTTTGGAAATATAAATAATGTGAATCAAGGGTTTATTCTAAATATTCAGGAAAATCCGGATTTAAAGGCAAGATTTTCAACTCTTGATTCGCATAAATAGAATAAAAGTATACAATACATTTTAATAAAGGAGGGTGTGTCCACTCTAAGTGAATCTGTAAACTGAACAGGGACAGACTCAAAAAATATTGATAAAATAGAAAGTCAATTAAAACGCAAAAATGAGATTCAGATTCTATATAATCATTTTCATCTTCATATTAAGTTCATGTGAAAACGATGAGCCAGGAAAAATTGTGATGGCGGGAGTTAGTGATTCTGATATGGTTTCAAATGAATTCAATCCTTCATTGCAGATTAATTTTGAATCAGACTCTTTGCTCAATCTTATGTATGGAACAGACTCTATTGATTTGAATTTAGATGGGAAATTTGATTTAATTATAAGTCAACGCTTTTTCATCGATTGGAATGATTCTATTCGGATAGTTGATAATAACTTTCCATTTTGTAAACTGACTTTAAAAGAAGGTTTGGAAGTTGCCAAAAAGAATGAAGTATATTATATCGGTCTTGGACAAACAAGTAGTGTTAATTGGGTAGATACGATTAAGTTTGAGAGTAGAATTGACAATATCGCAGATTGGACAATAACGAATACCAGTATTTGGATGTGGGTTATTCCTCCTACCTCTTTCTGGGGATCCTGTGGATGCTGGTACAATCTTGTTAATGCAGAAAGATATATTGGAATTAGAATGAAGGTTGATTCATATTACAAATATGGGTGGATTAAAGTAAATCAAATAAATCGTGAGAATATTGAGTTTGTTAGTTATGCAATTGAAAAATGAGTAAGATTTATTTATGTCCTTATTTCATACGTTAACCTTCTCCGCAACAAAAACCAGAGGCAGGTGATTTCCTCCATAAGGCCTTTTTTCAAAGTTGGAATAAAATTTAACTCGTCCAAAACCATTTATTTCAAGTAAAATTTCAATTTCCGATTTCCGTACAGGAAGGAGATAAGAGGCATGGAAATGAGAATCCCTGGAGGATTTAATAATTAATTCGGTATTAAAAATAAGCTTTTCCCCATCCCTGGTTGGAAGGTCATATTTTCTGATAAAGCCAATTTTATCGGTATCAATTAAGGGAAGATCAGTAATTTCATTTTCAAGAATGTAGTCGTAATTCAAAATCTGAACCATTAGTTTCCCCCCAACATTTAAATGACGACGTGCGCTTGCAAAGAAAAATCCAATCTCGGCAAGTGAATTTAAATGTACCAGCGTATTCCCAAAGCAATAAATACCGTCGAAAAAAACTTCCGGAAAATCTTCATCAAGGTTTATCATGCTGGCTTCCTGAAACTGAAGGTTTGAAGATGGGAAGCGGTTTTTTGCAATATCGATCATCTCCGAATTAAGATCGATGCCAATAACTTTATTTCCTTTTTCTGCAAGTTCATTGGCTACTTCTCCGGTAGAGCAACCGGCATCCAGCAAACTTTTACCGGAAAGTTCCTCAAATTGGAATTCTATAAAGTTGACTTTTTTATAATCGAGTGGAAAAATCTGTTCGTAATATTTGGCGATGGAACTGTAGAAATGCTGTTGGTCTATTTTCATAATGACTTTTCAGGTTTTGAATGTGCAATAGTCTAACAGTCAGATAAGCATAATGTTTTTGTTATCTGAATATTCTTTTAAAAAAAATGAAAAGAAATCCTTAACCTTTCATTTCATTCAATAAGCCTTCACAGGCATCTTCTAAAATATCCAACACGAGTTCAAAACCATCACTTCCACCATAATAAGGGTCGGGTACAGAAAAATGCCCATCTTTCGAGCAGAAGTCGGTCATTTTATAGATTTTTTTCATGTCTTCCCCATCGCGGGCCATGGATTGAAGATCATATACGTTACTATCGTCCATTCCAACAATGAAATCGAACTTTTCAAAATCAAGATCAGGATCAATAGGGCGGGAGATTGAAGTTAAATGGTATCCACGTTTCTGGGCATGGCTTTGCATTCTTCTGTCAGCAGGCTCACCGGCATGGAAACCACTTGTTCCGGCTGAATCAGACTCAATGCTATCTTGTAATCCTTCTTTTTTTACTAATCCGTTAAACACTGCTTCTGCACTCGGAGAACGGCAGATATTTCCTAAACAAACAAATAATACGCGTTGCTTCATTACTAATCTTTTCAGCAAAAATAGAGTATTAGTTGAATCGTAAAAGCTATTTGCTGATAAATTAATGTTATCTATTTGCTGTTCGTTTATGTTTTATCAAAATTTTCATAATTCCGTTTAAACCTTTAAATACAGTTTAAGTCTAAAAATCCGAAAACAGAAAAAATAAGCTATGAAATGTATTTTAATTCTTTTGGGAATATTGGTATTGGCCTGTTCTAATTTCGCGGAGGCACAACCAAGACGATTTTCAGAACCACCTGTGTTAGTTCGTGTCCCGCATAATAAAGTAGTATATACAAAAACAGTTAAACGAGTTAAGGTGCATCGGGTTATTCCATCAACCGCATTGCGGATAAAGCATGCAAATATAAACTATCATTTTTATGGTGGAAAATTTTACCGGCTGGTTGGAAGAAATTACGTAATTGTTGCGCCACCAGTTGGAGCTCGGGTTACGGCATTACCATTTGGTTATATCCGATTGAAAAATGCAGGTATTAACTACTATTATTACGATGGAATATTTTATCATAAGCCAGTTGGTGTTACAGAATACGAGATTATTGAGCCTCCGGTAGGTGTAATAGTCCCTCAACTACCTAAAGATGCAGAAAAAGTTCTTTTTGAAGATGAAATTTACTTTGAAAGCATGGGGGTATTATACAGACCTCTTCAAAAATCGTATGAAGTAGTAGGTAAAGTTGAAAGCGAACATTACTAATCCAGTTTTTGTTTAATTCCTTTTGAATTAACAGGTTTATAAAAGAAACTCTCAGAGGGGAGTTTCTTTTTTTTTTTACACTTTTTTTCAATTTAACTCACCCTGATCCCGAGTGCCCGGGATCGTCCCTGCCTGCTGCAGGCAGGCCTCTCTTCGAAAAGCTATGCTTTATACACAAATATGAATTTAGGGGAAAGCAAGAAAATAATGAATATACAACACTCAATAACCAATGT
>JANQII010000236.1 GCA_028282195.1 Prolixibacteraceae bacterium | reverse complement strand
ACATTGGTTATTGAGTGTTGTATATTCATTATTTTCTTGCTTTCCCCTAAATTCATATTTGTGTATAAAGCATAGCTTTTCGAAGAGAGGCCTGCCTGCTGCAGGCAGGGACGATTCTGTCCCGATGGTTATCGGGATCGCAATCAGGGTGAGTTAATTGAAAAAAAGTGTCACCATTCATGACATTGGCAAATAGCACTCTTTCATACGATTACAGCCACTTTCAGTTTCCAACTTTAAACAAGTTCATTGATTAAATCTAATTTACGAACGATTAATGACTATTGGCTGACTATAAATGCCAACTAAATGACCATAAAAACTATAGCTTATACAAATCGCTTGCACGGACCAATTCTAATTTATGGTCTTGCAATACTTGTATACATTTTTCGATGTTTCCTGGTTTCAAAACAATATTGGCCGATTCGTTATTCATTGAAAAAGCATACAGATACTCAATAAAAACTTCTTCAGAAGCTAAAATGTCAAGTGCTTTTCCAAGGGCATCAGGAACATTGGGACTATTTAAACAAACTACATCCGTTAAGCGAACAGAAAAATCAGCTTTTTTTAATACTTCAAGCGCTTTATTCGGGTCTGAAACAATTAGTCGTAATATGCCAAACTCTGAAGTATCGGCAACACTGAACGCAGACATGTTTATTCCGGCTTTACCCAGAAGTTTTGAAACTTCATTTAAACGACCGGTTTTATTTTCCAGGAAGATGGATAATTGTTTAATGATCATGTTGGTTTTCTATAAATTTCGGTTATCAATTACACGTTTCGCTTTTCCAGCAGTACGTTCAATGGTTTTGGGTTCAACCAACTTAACGTGCACAGAAATGCCCAATGTGCTTTGAATATTGTGGGTGATTTTCTTACGAAGCAATTCCAATTGTTTAATCTCATCCGAGAAGAATTGCTCCTGGACTTCAACCATCAACTTCAGGCTATCTAAGTTACCGTCTCTTTCAACAATAAGCAAGTAGTGAGGTTCGGTCTCACTCATTTCAAGCAATACGCTTTCAATTTGTGAAGGGAACACATTTACACCACGAATGATAAGCATATCGTCGCTTCGACCTTTACATTTCTCCATACGGACCAGTGTTCTTCCACACTCACATTTATCGTAAATCAAGCGGGTTAAATCCCGGGTGCGGTAACGAATAATTGGAATACCTTCTTTAGTTACTGTTGTAAAAACAAGCTCACCAACTTCTCCAGCCGGCATTGGTTCCAACGTTTCAGGATGAATGATTTCTGGAACAAAATGATCTTCGTTGATATGCATACCGCATTGATGTTCACATTCACATGAAACGCCTGGGCCAATCACTTCACTTAAACCATAAATATCGATAGCCTTTAATCCGAGTTTTTCCTCAATGCCTTTGCGCATTTCTTCGGTCCACGGCTCAGCACCAAAAATTCCAACGCGTAGGTTAAGGGCTTCCGTTTTAATACCACTTTCTTCCATCGCTTCAGCCAAATAAAGCGAGTAGGATGGGGTACAGGCAATAACGCTTGTTCCAAAGTCTTGCATTAATTGCAATTGTTTTTGGGTGTTTCCTCCTGAAATTGGGATTACTGAAGCCCCCAGGTTCTCACAACCATAATGCATGCCCAGGCCACCGGTAAATAATCCGTAACCATATGCAATTTGAACCATGTCGTTCCGATGAACACCTGCCATGCAAAGTGTACGAGTAACAACTTCTGCCCAGGTATTTAAATCTTTGCGGGTGTACCCGACTACGGTTGGTTTTCCTGTTGTTCCTGAAGATGCGTGAACCCTGACAATTTCACTCATTGGAACTGTAAACATCCCAAATGGGTAGTTGTCGCGCAAGTCTTGCTTGGTGGTAAAGGGCAACTTTGATAAGTCGTCAATCGACTTAATATCATCAGGGACCAAACCGGCTTCCTGCATTTTATTCCTGTAACTGGGAATGTTGTGGTAAATCCGTTGTACGGTTTCAATTAGTCGTTCAGATTGAATGGCCTTCATTTCCTCACGGCTGGCACATTCAATTTTTTCATTCCAAATCATATTATTAAAAATCCGTCCTTATTATTTTATTATAATCTATAAAACCACCTTCTTCAATGGTGGATATTTAATGAATTGTTGGCTGGAAGATGGAAGTAGGAGCTGGAAGTTTATTTCCTCCTATTTCTATCTACGAGCTTTCTGCTTCTATTTTTTACACCAGACATGCATGTATTTTGAAATCCATCTTCATCCCTGACCCCGGCACAAAAAAGAGACCGGGCCATCAGATTTGCCCAATTGGCAATATCATGGCGATTATGAAAAATAACCGTTGGATTACCTGTTGTTCCACTTGAACTATGCAAGCGGATAAGATCTTTTTTGGGTGATCCTAAAAACCCATAAGGAAAATTATCCCTTAAATCTTGTTTTGTGGTGAATGGTAGGTTTCTGACATCTTCAACATTTTTTATTGAATTCTCAAAAATTCCTTTTTGTTTAAATAATTCCCCGTAAAAGGGAGATTGACTTGCAAATTCAAGTGTTTTCTTGAGTCTTTCTACCTGTAATTTTTCAAGTTTAAATCTGGGCAGTGTCTCAAATTCTTCCCAATACATTAATTTCTACTCCTATTTTTTAAAAGAAATACATCATCATTAATTCGATGCGGTTGTTCGTTGTTTTATGTTTGTCGGCGTATAAACCATCTGAATAATCAAATATTCCGGTCCCATAATTTGCTGTTGTCATTTCATATTCAGCAACCAATCTAAATTTTGAAACATTTAATGCTACATGCGGAGCTACCCGGTAGTGGTTTTGTACATTTGGTAATATCCCTGCAAGCACAGGTTTCATGCTTGTCGGATTTTCATACAAATTATCACAAGTACCCAGGTTTTCAGCATATGCCAACAATAAACCTACTTGCCATTTTTTACCATAAACCATATTCAAAAGGGAAGTATAGTTCTTGTAGTTTGTATAAGTTTCTTTTCCTGTTGTTTCATTTCTGGAAGCTACACCGTATCCTCCAAGCATAGTAAGGTGGGTCATGTTTTGTCCGTAGTATCCTTTTGCGGTTATGGAAAACATATCACTTTTGTGTTTTAAGTAGCCCATAAAACCACTACTTGTCAAAAATTCGTCAGCTTTAAAAATTCCGGCAGTACCTTCAACAGTCATGCGGGGCTTAATTCTTTTTACTTCAGCACCTGCACCAATAGTTAAACCTTTGTTTTTGTATTCTGCACAAAAAACCAGCTCCGGCATTACACCGTTTCGTTGGGCCTGGTTTGGTGTAGAAAATACACCAGAGTCCATCGATCTTGAAGTGTATTGATTTTCATATACAGCAGCACCGGTGATTGTAAATCCTTCGCCAGCTTTAATGTCATAACGAATTTGGGGAGAACGGTTAAATGCCTGGAACGGAGCACCGGTATTTAAGCCTGCAACAGTTGGAAAAACGCCTCCACACCAGAATGGGTGCCAGGTTTGACCAATTAAAAGCTTTGACTTTTCCCAGGCAAAACTCATATTGGCATGTCTGATACGAAAAAGTGTCGGTTCTGTTTTAACGATACCACCAAAATCGAACTCAATTACTCCAGAAGTTTTAGCACCGAAAATTTCCGGACCATCGATTTTTACTCCAATTCTGGAAGCTAAAGCAGATAGGTTGGCATTGGTTTGCTCATTAATATCTTCTCCATTTGCGTCTTGTCCAACATAAAGCGGTACCAGATAGAATATGTCATGCGCAGCATCAAGTCCTTTGTAAGTATCAACAAAGATTTCGTTACGCACAAAACCGTAAAAGTCAAGATTCAAATCTTTAACCTTTTCCTGAGCTATAGCTCCGGAAGTTAAACCGGCAAAACATAAGATTACTAAGAATTTCTTCAACATAAGTTATTTGATTTTTTGATTTTTTATAGGTGCGAAGATAGCGGCTTCTTTTTTACATCACATGAGAAAAGAAGTAATCGAGAAGAAAATAATATTGAATGTAAACTTGCCGCATTTTTTTGAGTGTAGACAAATGTAGTGGATTTACCAGTTCTCACAAGTTTGGGTAATTATTGTGAATTAGGAAGAAGATGATTTTTATAATAGATGATTGTTGAAAAGTCCCAACAAACAGGTAATTGAAACAAAAGCAGACATAAAAAAATCAAATTAAAAGTTTCCTTATTTATATTCAGTTTTAATAAGCGGATTTGGGGAAGATGTAAAACAACTAATTAACAAAATGTTAATAAAAGAAATAGCCAGAATGTAACATCGGTTACAACTTTTTAGTAAGACATATGGTAAATTCAACCAATAAAAAAAACGCTAAACTATGCTTAAATTTTTAAGACCTCCTAAGCAATGGAAGTTTCCGGTATTATTGGCTGCGGGAATTTTCTTCGGATTAGGGGCTTTTATACTCCACATCTCCAATGCTTCATCTTATTTGTCGGACAAGCCTGAGACATGCGTTAATTGTCACATTATGGCACCACAGTATGCAACATGGAAACATAGTTCGCATCGGGAGGTAGCTCATTGTAATGATTGTCATGTTCCGCATGATAATGTATTCAATAAGTATTATTTCAAAGCGAAGGATGGACTGCGTCATGCTACTGTCTTTACGCTAAAAAAAGAACCTCAGGTAATTTTCATTAAAGAAGAAGGGGCAGGTGTTGTTCATCAAAATTGTGTTCGTTGTCACGAGCAGCAATTAATGGATGCCAGACAATCAGCCTGTATTGCCAACTACAAGGAGAACAGAACAGCCAGACCTTGTTGGGATTGTCACCGCGAAGTGCCTCACGGAAGGGTAAACAGCCTGTCGAGTACACCCAATGCCCAGGTACCACTTCCTGAAAGTCCGGTGCCGGAATGGATTAAAGAATTAAATAAGTAATACTATAAAACCAATCAAATATGAAACCGTTAAACTCATTAATTGAAAAGAAACCTCTTGTAGGATGGTTCCTGTTTCTACTAACTATTGTTGTCGTTTTTCTATTAGGACTTCTTGCTTCTTCAATTTTAGAAAGAAGGGCAGAGGCTAGTTTTGTAAATGTTCCTAAAGTTGAAATTTCTGAGTTCGAGCCAAGAAATGAAGTATGGGGCGAAAATTATCCCCGCGAATTTCAATCTTATTATCAAACGGCTGATACTACATTCCAAAGTAAGCATAATGGTGCGGCTTTGGTTGATATGCTTGAAAAATACCCTGAGTTTGTTATACTTTGGGCTGGTTATGGTTTCTCTAAAGATTATAACCAGGGACGCGGGCACTACTATGCTGTTGATGATTTGGTGAATTCATTACGTACAGGTGCACCAACGAATGACAGTGACGGGCCAATGCCTTCAACTTGCTGGACTTGTAAAAGCCCTGATGTACCCCGCATAATGGAAAGAGATGGAGTGGATAATTTCTATAAAGGAAAATGGTCCCGCCTGGGGCATGAAATGGTGAATACGATTGGATGTTCAGACTGTCATGATCCAAAAACGATGAAGCTGAGAATTACCCGTCCGGCTTTGGTAGAAGCTTTTGAAGCTATGGGTAAAGATATAAACCAGGCAAGCCATCAGGAAATGCGTAGTTTGGTTTGTGCTCAATGTCATGTGGAATATTACTTCGATAAAACAAAAGTTGAAGGTGCTAACTACCTCACTTTCCCATGGAGCAAAGGGCTGACAGTTGAGGCGATGGAAGAATATTACGATGAATTAGAGTTCAAAGACTGGACACATAAGGTGAGTAAAGCGCCAATGCTAAAAGCCCAGCACCCGGGATATGAAATGTATTTGCAGGGAATTCATGCCCAGCGTGGTGTTTCATGTGCTGATTGTCATATGCCATACAAATCAGAAGGTGGGCAAAAATTTACCGATCATAAAATTCAATCGCCTTTAAATAATGTAGCTAACTCTTGCCAGGTTTGTCACCGTGAAGAGACCCTGGAACTGGTTCAAAGTGTTTATGAACGTCAGGATAAAGTTGCTGAAAACCGTGAGAAGTTGGAAAAATTGATTGTACGTGCCCATGTTGAGGCGAAAACTGCCTGGGATTTAGGTGCTACAGAAGAAGAAATGAAAGATATTTTGATGGGTATCCGTCATGCACAATGGCGTTGGGACTACATTGCTGCCAGCCATGGTGGTTCATTCCATGCACCGGTCGAAACCGGAAGGATTCTTTCATCTGCTTTAACGATTGCCCAGGAAACAAGGATAAAACTTGCCCGCTTACTTGCCAGCAAAGGAATGAACGAAGAAGTTCCTTATCCGGATATTTCAACAAAAGCCAAAGCGCAAAAATATATTGGACTGGATGTGGAAAAAATGGAAGCTGACAAAGCTGAGTTTAAGAAAAATTTAGTGCCTGTTTGGTTGGAGAAAGCCAGGGAACGTGAGGATTCGTGGGAGGTGGTAACTAAATAGATGGTCTGGTGAATACTCGTTTTTTAATAAATTATAATTCAGTCATTTGTAGTCATTCATGTCATTAAGTTGTCATTGTCTTTCAAAAACAAACAATGACTATTAATGTCCATTAAATGACGATCTTAAAATGGCTGGATATAAACTAACAGACATTGTACATTAAATTAATGATCATGAAATAGCCATAAGAAAAACATTCACAGTAACCGAGAATGATTATTCATGGCTATTCCATACGTTGAGAACTTGATTGAAAAGAATAAACTTAATACGAAAATTAGATATAATTAGATTGAAAAAATAAACATATGAAAAAAAATATAGTTTTCTTCTTAACGGCTGTTTTAGTACTGGCCGGATTAGATACTTTTGCTCAGTTCCGGTTAAGTGGCGAGTTTCGCCCAAGAACTGAATTAAGCCACGGCTATGGTAAATTGGCTATGGAAGATCAGGATGCATCTTTCTTTACTGCACAACGCACCCGTCTGAATGCGATGTATAAAAACGAGAAGATCAAGGTTGGTCTTGTACTTCAGGATGTAAGGACATGGGGTAGCCAGCGCCAATTGGTAACCAACGAAGATTATGCTACTTCTGTGCACCAGGGCTGGGCTGAGGTGTTTTTTACTCCTGAATTTTCGTTAAAAGCCGGGCGTCAGGAACTGGTTTATGATGATCACCGTATTTTCGGTAGTGTGGGCTGGGCCCATCAGGCTAGGTCTCATGATATTGCCATCTTCAAATATGAAAAGGACTTCAAACTTCATTTTGGTATGGCTCATCATGAAAATACAGACCGTACAAATAACATTTATGATGGTGCTGATGCTTATAAAAATTTACAATTTCTATGGTACAACCGTACCATGGGAAAAGTAAATTTCAGTCTTCTTTTCTTAAACAATGGCGTGCCTGATATAAAAGAGGCAGGACAGAAAGTTCGTTACAGCCAAACGCTTGGTACGCATACCAAAGTTAAAGCTGGTGACTGGAAGTTGACCGGAAACCTGTATATGCAAACCGGAAAAACTAAGAGTGATGTAGACATAAGTGCCTACAACTTTATGGTTGAAGCAACTTGCCCTAAAGGAAATACAATTGGTTTCGAACGTTTATCGGGTTCTGCCTACGATGATACGAAGAATAAATCATTTACCCCGTTTTATGGTACAAACCATAAATTTAATGGTTGGATGGACTATTTCTATGTAGGAAACCATGTTGGTAGCGTGGGGCTTAACGATTTATATGCAAAATTTAATTATAAAAAGAACAAATTCAGTATGGCTGCCCACTTGCATTATTTTTCTTCGGCAGCTGACTTAGGTCCCGATGCGAAAAAATATTTGGGTACCGAGCTTGACCTGATTTGTGGCTGGAAGATTAGTCCGGATGCAGCAATTAGCGCAGGATGGTCATTTATGTTTGCAGGGGATAGCATGGAATTATTGAAAGGTGGAAGTAAAGATGCTGGCAATTACTGGGGGTGGATTATGCTGAGCGTTACCCCAAAGTTTATTCAATAAAATTATAAGAAAGTCACATAAAGTTAAATTTAGAGGTAAATTCTGGCAGGATAAGTATCTTTCCTGTCGGAATTTTTTTAATAAACGGCATTGTATACTTTTCATTATTCAATGTTTTACGATTCAATTTTGGCAGAAAACTATGACGAAAAGAATACTAAACCGCAAAGTTCCCAAAGGTTTACGCAATGAACGCTAAGAACATAAAAAACATGTGTTATTTCTTTGTGTACTTTGCGATTTCTTATTTTTCTTCGCGGTTAAGTTAGTCTTTTGAATAATTCTATTTAAATGCTGGTAGTGGGTTTTTGAATTAACGTGTCACTCATCGGATGACTAAAATGCCCGATATCAACAGAGTCATCCGATGAGTTTTTCAACGAAACTTTATGAACGCACTACTAGTGTCCGCGTCACGCCTGCTCTGACAGCCCAAGTGTCGTTCTTTTGATTTTTGACCGCGTTAAAAAATCGTTTATCCGGCAGCTGCCGGACTATGCGCAGATTTTTTGCCTTGTCAAA